>CAZQIP010000031.1:0-7487 GCA_964593655.1 uncultured bacterium
TCTTTAGAGGTGCGGGCGGTCCCCTGACGCAGCGACAACACGGGAACCCAACTTTTACACCGCATAACCGTCGCTCGAAAGCTCGAAATATGAGTCCGTGGGCAGTCTCTTTGGACGCGCGGCACCAAACAGAGACTGAAAATACCAACATGGAGGAACGTCGCGTAAATACCTATACGGTCGTGGGAGTGGGAGTTGCTGTCGGCATCAACACAAACCCACCAATAAGATACCATCCCATAAGAAATGTCGTCTAAAATCTCACACGAGTTACAGAGGGTTAAGCTGACACTGACGGCATCAGCGAAGACTCCAATAAGTTACAGGAAAATGGAAAGCAGGGGTTCTTTCAGTGAGCAGTGTTCACATATCTGCCTGCGCTGGAACGAGGTTCTCATACCGTTTTATGAATACGTATCAACATACATACCGCATAAACGAACAGTTTATGCGCCCTGTATCCCGTCAGAAAAACCGGTCGTATGATATGTATTCTTAAAAAAAGGTATTCCCCCAGTCAACCTGTTGATTTTCCAGTAGTCTGTAAAAAGGCACCGTCAAAATCTCAAAGAGTCGTGGGTGGGTCGCTTGACGTAACAGCATCACAGGGATCCACGTGATTTGAATCCCACGTAAAAAAGGCTGTTTAAAAATCTCACTGAGTCGTGGAGGGTTCCGCGCCACCGCAGCAGCTCGGAATCGTATAGTGGCAGAGGGGTTTTCAACCCGAACGTGCTTCACGAAAGGCTGCATTCCCAGTCCGTAAAACGGGAACTCGTAAAGTCGTCATTAGGCTTTGCATTCCACATCGTTCAGTGCATCTCAATACGGGATGCACTGAACCAGCATATTCACTGGAGACTTTGCGCACCGGTTCAGGGGTCTTTACGTCCGCCTGTAGAATAGACTGCTACAACGCATGACACTTCACAAACCGAAACACAGGAGAAAACCCAAAGCGATAAAAATTTCCGAAATTACGTCACATTTCTACGTCACACGTGGGTTCTGCACGTCACATGTGACGTTTTAAACGTCACATTAACGTCACATCTTATGACAACTGATAACTGAAAGGTTTTCGCAGAAAACCGGACTGACAGCCATATAAAATTTCATAGCAAATTTCATAGCAGCTTGTAACAAGCCCACTACGAAAACCACCCAAAATCCAATAGCAGCTTGGATTCACGGCATTTCATAAAATTCATAGCACTTTGGATTTGCTATGAAAACTGTGAAATTTTCCATAGTGGAAGGGGCGAGAATGATATATCGCGAGCGACAAGAAATACGCAGAAATACGCAGAAATACCCAAGTAAAATCCTACCGGACCTGGGAACTGAGACCGGGTTCAAGAGGGGTTTGAAGTTTTCACGGTTTCCGCGTAGAATCCGGTTCGGTTGCAAACCGAACCTACCGGACCTGGATACCGAGACGGTTGTTTTCTTTTAAAATTGACACCTATGGGGCGGTTAGGAATGCAGATCGCAAGAAACACCTTAAGCAAAACACTCGCGCCTACAATGGAGGATTGCAACAGGAGTTGGAGGTGTGCTATACTAAGGGTATTAAATTAGAAGCCTATATTAGAAAGACTGCCTACCTGCTATGCACATTGAGACACTTGATTACCCTTTAATTCATATCCCTGCTGGGGCGTTTACGATGGGGACGATTCCGACTGGCATGCGAAAGACGGACCCAGAGGAACCGCAACGTAGTGTGACGCTTGATGCTTATGCTATCGGGACGTTTCAGGTCACGAATGCACAGTATGCGCGGTTTGTGGAGGCGACGGAATACGCACAGCCACCGTTCTGGGACGATGAACGTCTTAACGCGCCCGATTTTCCGGTCGTTGGGGTGAGTTGGTACGATGTTGTCAATTTTTTGGAGTGGCTCGGTGCGCTGGAAGGTGTGGCATATCGGTTGCCGTCGGAGGCGGAGTGGGAGAAGGCGGCACGTGGGACGAATGCTTGGGAGTATCCGTGGGGAAATACGTGGGATGCGAGTCGGGCGAATACATCGGAATCGGGGAATAAACGGCTGATGCCGGTTGGGAGTTATCCGTCGGGTGTGAGTCCTTACGGGTGCTACGATATGGCGGGCAACGCTTACGATTGGTGCTTCGATTGGTTTCATGCGGAGACTTATAAGTACTCGCCTGACGAGAATCCGTTGGGCGCGAGTGAGGGTCGGCGGAAGGTGATTCGGGGCGGTTCGTGGATTGCGCGTGGTGAGTTTGCGGCGCGTTGTGCGAACCGTGCGGCATACGAACCGATTCGGGGACTGCATAGTGTTGGTATTCGGATTGCGGTGGATAGATAGTTTTCAGTTATCAGTTGCCAGTTGTCAGTTGCCAGAAAGAAGGTTTTGATGAAGGTAAGTCTTTTTCCCATGTCCTTTTGCATTTCTGATTTTGACAAGCATCGGCGCGGTTGCAAACCGCGCCTACTAATTTGAGTACCGTGATATGGATAAGAAACAATTAACCGAACACTACCAAGATTTTCGGGATGCGTTGCTGGTCTGGTTTGAACGTTACCAGCGCGAGATGCCGTGGCGCGATACGGACGATCCCTACCGGATTTGGGTCTCTGAGGTGATGCTGCAGCAGACACAGGTTAAGAAGGTTGTGGACTACTATGAGAAGTTCGTCGCGAGGTTTCCGAGTGTGCGGGATTTGGCGGCTGCACCCCTACAAGATGTGCTGAAGGTCTGGGAAGGGTTGGGTTACTATGCAAGGGCACGGAATCTCCATAAAGCGGCACAGGTTATCGTGAACAAACTGGATGGGGAAATCCCATTGGACTATGCGACTTTTCGGAAGTTGCCGGGTGTTGGGGATTATAGTGCAGCGGCGGTGCAGAGTATCGCTTTTAACGCGCCATACGCGGCGGTAGATGGGAACATCAAACGCGTGTTGGCACGGTTGTTTCTGATGGATGTGCCGATTAACGATGCAAAGTCGACGAAGGTGTTTCAACAGCAAGCAGATGCACTTTTAGATCGGGACGTGCCGGGACTTTTCAATCAGGCGGTGATGGAGTTGGGGGCGATGGTCTGTCGTCCGCAATCGCCGACGTGTTTGGTGTGTCCTGTGAATGCATTTTGTGAGGCGTTCGATACGATACGTCAGGACGAGTTTCCGAAACGGCGCGAGACGAAACCTACGCCGGAACATCATCTCGCTGTCGGGGTTATCTATAATTCAGCAGGCGAGGTTTTGCTTACACAACGGCAGCTGGATGGACTGCTCGGTGGACTTTGGGAGTTTCCGGGTGGACAGATTGCTGAAGATGAGACCGCTGATGCGGCATGTGTTCGCAATATCGCTGAGGTCGTCAATCTTTCTGTTAAGAATATGCGGTATCTGACGCGTGTTCGGCACGCGTTCACGCATTTTAAGATTGTGGTAGACGTTTTTCGGTGTGATTATGCGGCGGGTGAGGTTGTGCTGAACGGGCCGCGGGATGCGAAGTGGGTTACGATTGCGGCACTGCGGGATTATCCGCTCCCGCGTGCGACGCATAAGTTTTTGGGTGAATTATAGTTATCAGTAAAGAAGTTATCAGTTGCCAGTTACGAGTTGCCAGTTATAGTAAAACCTATAATTAATTGGGCACACTCGAACAGTCTGAATGCCTATAACAGGCATTCAGACTGGCACAAACTGGAAGTTTATGCTACGAATGGGTCTATTTATTTTTAGGATTCACTATAAAAGACGGGTGGGATAGTTCCGAAGTCTCTTAACTGAAACTGAAAGGTTTTCGTAGAAAACCGTACTGATGGCTGACAACTACTGTTCTCACTGCGAAGCATGAAAGATTTTTCGCAGAAAAATCGTACTGATAACTGATAACTATTCAACTTGCGCGTTGCATCGCGAAAATCTCTGTATAGGGTCCCTCCGAACGGCGTAATTCTTCGTGATTTCCAATTTCTGCGATTTTCCCATCCACGAGCACAATAATCTGGTCAGCCTGCGTGACGGTTGAAAGCCGGTGCGCGATAATCAGGACGGTTTTGCCTTCCATTAAGTGCGCTAACGCTTCCCATATCTCCCGTTCTGTCCGATTGTCGAGAGCTGAAGTCGCTTCGTCTAACAGGAGAATTTTAGGGTTCTTTAGAACCGCGCGGGCAATGGCGATCCGCTGTTTTTCGCCACCCGACAACGTAACGCCTTGCTCGCCAATCGGTGTGTCGTAACCATGCTGCAGCTGCGAAATAAATGGGTCGGCGTTAGCTGCCTTCGCCGCAGCGACGACTTCTTCATCACTGGCATCAAGCCTCCCGAATCGGATGTTGTCTCGGACTGTGCCAGCAAATAGGAAAGGGTCTTGAAAGACGACGGCTATTTGGGAGCGGAGGGAGTCGAGTGTTGCTTCGCGAACGTCAAATCCGTCAATGTATATTTTTCCTTGTTGTGGGTCGTAAAAACGGAGTAGGAGGTCTACAAGTGTACTTTTTCCGACACCGCTTGCACCGACGATCGCCACTTTTTGACGCGCCGGAATCGTAAACGTAATATCCTGAACGACCGGTTTTTCAGGTTCGTATGCGAAGGAGACGTTCTCCATTGTGATAGTCCCCTCGACATTTTGCAACGGTTTTGCTGTGGGTAGTTCGGATACCTGTGGTTGAACATTCATGAACTCATTAATCCGATCTACGGCTCCCATCGCTGTTTGTATCCTACCAATGTTCCCTTGGAATAAACGGATCGGGGAGGCCATCGCTTCGACGTAACCGATGAAGGCAAAAAGAGTACCGACAGTCATCTCGCCCTGCACCACAAGTCTGCCGCCCAACAAAAATAGGAGTAACGACGGTATCCACATAAAAAGATATGTTACTGAGAAAGATGCGGATTGTACGACAGCCTGTCTTCGCTCCACACCCACCAAACGTAGAAACAGCTCTCGAAATTGAGCGATCTGCCAATTTGAACGACCGAATGCCAGTATTTCCTTAGAGCCTGTGATGCCTTCATGTAACTCTGATAAAACGTCGGCGGCATAGTCTTGGCGGGCACGACCGACACGCCGATTAAATGGCGCGAAAATCAGTGTCTGCAAACCTGCCGCACAGACGACTGGCAGCATGATGAGTGTTAGTTTAGGTTCGATTCTTAGGGCAACAATGAAAGCCAAAGTCAAGCTGAGTATTTGGGTTGCAAGCTGCGTAAGGGTGGCAGTAACAGTGTCTTTTACGACCGGCACATCATCAGTTAGCCTTGATATAATCTGTCCGGTGCGTTCACCATGAAAGTAGGATACCGAAAGGCTGCGGAGATGTTTGAAGATACCTGTGCGCATATCCGCGGCGTAGCGACCCGTTACGAAAGCAAAGGCTAAGTCCATTCCCCAAGTGAGTGCGATAGACAGTACCACGACACCGCCAAAAATCAAGATCGCTGTAATTAGGGCATCGTTGTTTTGCTGAATCAGTCCATCATCAATGATGAGTTTTCGGACCCAAGGGATTATGAGCTGCGCTGCTCCTATTGTGAGGCTACAGAGAATCCCGAAGAGATAAAGGTACTTGTAGGGCAAAAGGAATTTAAATGCCCATAATAAGCGGTTGTGTTTCATGATCGGAGTTATCAATTATCGGGAGAATAGCCATCAGCGGTCAGCCGTCAGCCATCAGTTAATCTCTTGTGATAGTTAGGTTATTTGGCACTGCCACAACGAACCTCTTTGCTGACAGCCGACCGCTGACAGCCGATTGCTAATTTTCCCCGAAGCGTGCTTCGTATTTTTCCCAGACTTCATCGGGTAACGGGGTGCTGGCAGCACGGACGTTTGCTTCGAGTTGCTCAACGTTGAGACTCCCGATGTTGTTGCCTTGAATCCGCTCTTCTTTTAGACAGAACTGGAGTGCAAGTTGAAGTAGACTGATTCCTTCTTCAACGCACCATTCCCAAATTGGGTATGCTGCTGCAACATCCCCTTCTTTTTTCCAGCGTCCACGTTCAATTTCTGCATCAATATCGACCCCTGTGAGAATACCGCGTAAGATGGACCAGCCGTTCATCACACCGATGTCGGCTTCAGCGGCGGCGGGCAGCACCTCGTCAGCGGCGGTCTGGCGGATGAGGTTGTAGTCGTTGAAGCACAAGATGAGATCAACATCGCCTGTTGCCATCGCCTTGAGGTGAAAATCGTGCTGACGCATGCCGTATCCGACGTAGTTCACGAGTCCGCGGGCTTTGCACTGGAGCAGCCCGTCAAGCGTGCCACCCTTTTCGAGAGTCGGCTCAATTTCTATGGGATCGTGGATGAGCATCCCGTCAAGGTAGTCTACGTTGAGAATCTGGAGTTGGTCTTCGAGGTCAGCGATGGTGCGTTCTGCGGAATAGTTGGGTCTACCCTGTCCGTAGCCGCCCCAATCTGCTGCGGAGTGGCAGCAGAGCCGCGCGGTAATGATGACATCCTCGCGCGGGATCTCCTTCATCGCCAGCCCGAGTTTCCGTAAGGAATCGCCATAACAGCGTGCGCAATCGAAATGGTTCACCCCAATGGATATCGAGTGCTTGATGAGTGCGATAGCGTCTTCATCTGAGACGAATCCGAAGTTGTTTCCGAATCCCTGCGTGCCGAACGGAACGACAGGGATGCTCAATTCTGTTCTTCCCAATCGTCGTCTTGGAATTGTCGGTAGGTCTTGATTTGCCATAAAAATCCTTTTTGTTAGTTGTCAGTTGTCAGTTGTCAGTTATCGGTTGTCGGTTAAGAACTTGTGGCGGTTACCTTTCTTGTTACTGCCACAAGCAACCTCTTTAATTTAACTTTGACCAACAACTCGTCTACCGATACCTTTGCGAAGGCGCGAGTTGTTGGTCAAAACCGAAAGATTTTTTTCGCAGAAAAAAATCGTACTGAAAACTAACAACTATTTCCCCTAATACTGATCCGAGCCTTCGAGTGGGAGCGGGACTGCCCAGACGTTGCGATATCTAACGTCATTACCGTGGTCTTGGAGACGGAGTGGACCCGGCTCGGCAGCTGCGCCGACGCTCCCGCCGGTTGAACCAGCGAGTTGTGCGTTGTTGATGATAACTAAGCCGTTCTGGATGACGGTTATGCGTGGCCCTTCAGTCATCTCGCCTGCGTCGTTGAAACGCGGTGCGCGGAAGGTAATATCGTAAGACTGCCATTCGAGGGGTGGTTTACAAGCGTTGACGAGCGGTGCGAACTGGTTGTAGATTGCGCCGCAATCGCCCATTCCAGGGGCATCGATACCGTAGGAGTCCAAGACTTGAACTTCGTATCGACCTTGAAGGAATACGCCGCTGTTACCCTTTGCCTGTCCAGAGGCTTCAGGCATGTCAGGGCACCTGAATTCGATATGCACGAAGTGATCCGTAAAGGTTTCTTTGGTGATGATGTCGCCGGTGCGTGGAATGACGAGCATTGCGTCGCCTTCGACTTCCCAACCGGGTGCGCTGCCGTCGAGGCTTGTCCAGTTGCTGAGG
>CAZQIP010000032.1:0-13283 GCA_964593655.1 uncultured bacterium
ATTCCGCAGCGTACGGAATTCCCACCTCTGATGTGGCAGCGGGCTTTTTAGAGAGGGCTGTTATTTATCGCAACACTCTTACTTGCCATAATGGCATGGTACTTATCGGACACGTATTTTCGCGTCAACACTGGAGGTAAAGTTATGAAAAAATGTGTGCTTCTGTTGGCTATGTCTTTGTTTTTCGTGCCGGGTGTGCTACTTGCGCCGGAGCAGGATACACTTTTTCAGGTGCCTTTTCAGGTGTATGTAGATGTAACCAGCGATGATCAAAAAGTTTTCATTGAAAGCTATGTCAAACGGGAATTACGATCTTTACATGATGTTGAGATTGCATCATCGGATAAGGCGACTTTCTTTCTTAATATAGTGGCACAGGAACATATACGTGCGAATGGATTGAAAGAAGGAAATATGTCTATTGCCTATTGCCACTATCAAAGGGCTCCAGCTTCTAAATTTATGAGGAGTTCATCTCCTGCCTTTGAAGCAATGTGGGAAGACCAAGATAAATTCTTTAGCTTTACTCCACCGGAGTTATATGTAATGATCTGGAACACAGATAACTTAACGGAGGCGTGTAAACGTATTGTCGCGGCACTTGACCAAGAAGCACTTGAGCCTAAACGTGAAGCTAATAGAAGGCTTAAAGAGTTATTGTCGGATTGAGCCATTGAAATTTTGTGCGTCTGCACGCTGATATAGTGATATAGAAGTTACATCATGTTAGAAACGAAGGTTGCCATCGCTATCACATGTGAGAATCAGGAAATTCGGTCCATCATCGAAAAGTCCATATGGGACGCTCTTCTTTCTCCGTATACCGTTCCAATACACCGTTCTTAGGGGCTGTCAGAATTGTTAAAGATGATAGTTGGGACTATTTGCTACGATATACTGTGATTGAAAAAGATTCTCCATTTGTTGAAATTCACGTGAAATACAATCGGATTTTGCGTATGATACACGAAACTGCTCATTCTACCAACATGGAGATAGGTCAGGTGGATGTGGGTGTCTATCAAGAACGACTTGAAGAGTTATCTGAATTCTGTCGATACCAAGTGCAGTTCTTTGCAAAGTGGCGACAGAGATGGGAAGAAGCGATGGGGACCGGACAGGTAAGATATATCTTATCGCTCAAAATATGAGTATTCCAATCAATGATACCAGCAGTTGCGAATTTCGCAACCACAAGAGAATTGACCATGAGAAATGTGTTTAACTGGTTGCTGGACACCATGGCAGACACGCACACACTAAAGTGAGGGCGGTTTATCAACCAAACGCTGAAAGATGCCAAGACCCTGACGATCAAAACCTTATGAACGAATGAAAGCAGATGACCGAACCAATGACCGTCATCAAAGATGGACACTACACGCTCGGCAAAGCCTATCTCAACAATAAGCAATATGCCGAAGCGATCACGCATTTTCAAAAGGTACTCGACATTGATGCCGATTTCATCGATGCACACTGCGGGTTATGCCGGGCATATCTTGCGCAAAACGACACTGAGAACGCCGAAACCGCTGTTTTGATAGCACGTCAGTTGGCACCCAACGCCCCGGAGGTGTTATCGCTCTGTGATGCCCTCAAAGAGACCTACTATCACAAGGGAATCACTTGCTACAACGAGGAACGTTATCGTGAGGCTGTCGATTGCTTCCAAAAGACGATGACCTTCGATGCAACGTATATCGCTGCATATCACGCACAGGCACTGGCATACTTTGGACTCCACGAGTTAGCAGAGGCGAAAAAGGCTGCCCAGGCGGCACTGCGAATCGACCCGAACTACGCACCGGTACTGTCTTTCTTAAAAACCATAGAACCGAGTCTGTCAGAACCCGAACCCGCCAATACACCGCCTGTGGTGGCGGATGAAACCGACGCGCCCCTGCCGTCCCATGAGCGTGAAAATCCGTCTCAGGCATCTCAGGGGATAGACACCGAAGTTTCCCTTGACAAAGAGATGCAACGCGCTTTGGTGTTTCTAAACAATGGGCAATATATGCAAGCCGAAGCGGCTTTGAAAAAGATTATCAATGCGAATCCAAATGACGTTGCGCCATATTACCATCTCGCACAAACGTACATGGAAATCGAAGCCTTCTCTGACGCACAACGGCATTTAGACATCGCCTTACGGATGCACCCAACCTACGCACCGGCCCTTCAACTGCAAAACGCCATCACGCTCCTGAAAAAAAGAGAGAAAAACCGCCATCGAAACAAGAAAATCCGAAAGATACTCCTGCCCTTGGCTGTGCTGGCAATTGCGGGAGTGATCGCTTTCAGAGCAGGCGTTTTTAGTTCTTTTTTGCCAAAAAGTATGCCGCCGAAATTGTCCATTGAAATCACTTTAGACGACCCAAAGAACAAGAACGGCATCATCGATGCAGGCGAAAATGTGCGCCTGAAACTAATAATTACAAATTCGGGAAGTACGGCGAAAAACCTCCGTGTCCGGATGCTGCCAAAGACAATCGGTGGGTTGCGGTATCAACTCCCCGAGACAACGTTTAGCGTCCGTAAAAATGGGTTTCAAACACGACGGATTCCGATCACAGCCGATAAACAGGTACGCACGCGAAACGTCGATATAAAGATACAAGTCTTAGAGGTCAACGAAATCTTAGCAACGCGAGATTTCCAACTCCAGATCAAAGGGAAATGAGGGAAATACAATGAAAGCATATAAAGGGATAAGGCGATTCAAACACATCGTATTCTGCGTTCCAGTGCTTCTCGCTTTCGGGTGCGGAATCGGAAATTTAGAAAACGCGCTCTCGGAGAAAGGGGATTACCACTTTCGCAAAACGCGGTGGGGATATTCAAAAGCGATGGTGGAGCTGAGCGAAGAGAAACAGGGGACCCGTTTATTCTACCGAAAAGGGAATACACTTATCTACAATGAACGCATTTTGGGTATGCCTGTCAAGCTCGTTTACTGCTTTGAAAAGGACAGACTCCGAGTCGCAGGCTATCTCACAGATAGACCCATCAAAAATGTGGAGATTTTCGAGCATGTTGCTAAAACATTGGGAGAGCCAATAGATACGATCACTGGCGGCATGGTTTGGGCTGATTACCATACGCTTGTGTATATGGAAGCCTATATATCTCATGTGACGCAAAGCCCATCGAGGTATCAGCGTTCGCAGGGACTTCTTAAACTTCTCGATAAAACACCAAAAGAGGAAGCAGGCAAGGTTTTACGATGGGATGGGGTCTGGACATACGTCGATCAAAATTTTTTTAGACAGCTCCACGAGGTAGACTACCCTATGGATGAACTCTCACATTACGAAAAGCGATTGTTTGCTATCCTGAGAAGACAACAGATGCGAACCTATATCACCCCACAGGGGCGAATCACTCTTCCAAATAATCCATAAAACCGCTGTTGTCGCCAGCGGTTTATTTATCTATCAAGGCACAAAGATAGGAGAGCGTTTCTGTGATGAATAGTAGAGTACTTCAAAAGGCGTTTCGTCAACAATATCGCACCTATGCGTTGCGAATTTCTGCGATCGTTCATATCATTATGATGATCGGGTTTTCTATCTTTTTTCTCAAACCTAAGACGCAGGAAGTAGAAGATGAAATCCATGTAGAGTTGATTGAAGCGTTACCGCCGCAGGAGATCGTCAAGCAGAAAGTCATAGAGATCCAAACACCCATCGAAAAGGTAGAGGTGCCGATACAAAAGAAACGACCTGTAGAAAAGCCGGTGGATATCATGAAGCCTGAAGCATCATTGGCGATCGCGAAAATGCTCCCCAGAGCACCCACAGCGGTTGATATTCAACAGTCCCCGGCGGAAATCAAAATAGATGTGGATGTCCCGATTGCGTTATCCACAGATGCCGATTTACCGACGGCACCGGATTCTGTAGTGTCTCCGAGGCTATCAACGGTGGATGCTGATGTTGAAAGCCGTTATACAGGACACCAGGGACCGCGCATCAAAAATCCTCGCAAAGGTACCGGTACGGGGACCAGGAAATGGACGAAAGAAACAGGCGCAGGACAGGAAATTGGCGATGGCATCGCTGAGATTGGTGCCGGGCAGGGACAGGGAATCTTTGAAACCGGTCCAGAACAGCCTACTTTTCGCAGCGTCATCAAGGAGCTGACAGAAGATATTATTGACAGTAGTGGCGGAGCCCCTGTGGATGTCGTTTTCGTCGTGGATGCCTCTGGGAGCATGCAGGATAATATCAACGCCGTCGCAGAACATCTTGGAGGGATGGTCGATGCCTACAAAGCATCGGAGATTGACTATCAACTCGGTCTGACGCATTTCACAGTAGAAAATAGGCAGAATCGTATTCGTGTCTCCCAACTGACGCAGGATTTATCAAAGTACAAAACCGCACTCTATGAGATTCAATTGGGTGGGGATGAACACGCATTAGATGCCATCAATGAAACTGTGATGAAGCTGCGGTTCCGCAGCAATGCTATCAAACATCTTATCCTCGTTACAGATGAACCGTTCACGAGTCTACACGGATTTACTGTAGATGATGCAATCAATCTCTGTCGAAAAAATAAAGTGTATGTCAATGTGCTGGGTATTGATAACCCTAAGCATAAATACCTCGCAGCCGTAACAGGTGGGACATGGCACCCGATTCCAGTAAACCTAAATATCCAATAGCAGACCACCATTGTCTGACTCAAAGAACTTCTGGTCGTCTCTGTCATCAGTGCGACCGATAACTTTCATTGAAGGAAATACCCGTTGTTGTCTGTGTCATTGGCACCAATGACACCTTTCAACAGCAGGCCGCTCAGTAGACAGGCGGGATTTGGGTCGCAATACCGAATGCAATGAAAACAATACAACTCATACTCATTTCTATGCTTTTACTCTCTGGATGCAGTGCCCATGAGATGTCCTCACCTATCGATCGAAAACCGTCGATCATCGGCAAGAATTATGCGCAGATCCGAAAACACTTTGGCGCGCCTCATATCATAGAAGGCACAGATTGGTATTATTTTGATTCTACCGAGGGTGTCGTGTGTCGGCTTCACTTCAAATCACTATATCCAGAGTATTTCCCGCCGGATGTTGCGACATACAGCGAGCAAAGATTTGATGAAACCACATATTACCTCTGGATCCCAAAACTTATTGAGCAGCTCACACAGCCAGATCCAGAAGTTGCCGCGCGGGCTTACAGATTTCTTGAGTTCATCATAAAAGAAGATGTTTATGGCACCGAGACACCTCAACCCGAAGTCTGGGATAAAATCCCGTTTGAAAGCCGAAACTACGGCAAATGGAAAATATGGTGGAGAAACCACGGAACCGACATTTACCGCCCCCCCGTTGACGAATAATTCGTGCTATTCAGCCGACGGCACCTCAACCGATCAACCGGTATCTATCTATTGCGTTATTTTTTTCTACCACTACCGCTTACACCATTTTCCGTAGAAACAACCTCCGCATCCTGCACAGATGTCTCGGGTCCTTCACCAAGTGCCTTCTGACCAGAAGTTTTCAACGCAAGTGTCAACTGCTCCAAAACCGAGACGAGCGTATCCGTGTCACCGCTAAGGGCAAGTTGTTCAGGCGCATCCAACGCAAGCGTCAATCGCTCCAGAACAGCCACAAGCTGCGGCGCGGACAAATTCGTTGGTGCTTGCTCTTCAACTACTGATACCTTCCGTAAACTCTCAATCGTTTTAGTCAACGAATTGGTAAGCATTTGCAAATCTTTCACGGTATAACTATCATTTTATAACGCATAGTTAAGTCGATTGGCATGTTTCACTAACATCGCAGCCTGTTCCATTGGAGAGGTCAGCGGCATATCATTTATCATCTGTTTATACGCATCCCGTGCCTCACGCCATACCGAACCGTACTTCTTCTCAGGCCACCGAGCCGTCCCCGGCTTTAGATATGATAACCGATGAATTAGTGTATCACGAAGCAACTTCGGACCCAGCGCGTCATCATAGACTAACCGGTTCATCACCTTGTCTTGCCTGATCAATTCCGAAACCGCATCAGTAGTGGATATTCCCTGGGCATGACAGCGCACCACGAATTTCCGATGTTCATCGGATATAAACAGAGAAATACAATCCCGCAATATATCTCTGATTGTCCCTTGAATTTGATCTAACGTATCTTGTTCTATGTCCTTGAAATCGTCGTCAACAGATAAGCTCATACTTTCTGTTGCATAACGTTGTATACGCACTATAAACGCATCTACACGTTCCTGACCTTCCAACGTATCACGCAACTCTTTTAAGTCCGAGAAAAATAGTTTCTCGCTTTCTTCTGTGGGTTTCTTTGCCGATTTCCTAAGCTGTCCACGCAGCGCGTCCTGAAGTGTATACTTGTTGCTTGCCACCGTTCTTTCTCCTTTTTGCTGAGTACTCTGAAATTTTCAGAGTAAAATTCTAAATACTTATGCCAAAAAACGCTCACAACATCAGTCGTAGCGTGAGTTTTCAACGTTTTTTCATAGCCCTATAATTTCCCAATTGACTCTGAATACTCTGAAACTTTTGAATATATTCCTAATAAATATTCTGCATTTCCGACCCAGATCAAAACAGAAATTAGATAGAACTATGTTAAGTATACCATTAACAACCAGAGATTTCAATATTCCAATCACAGAAATAAAATAAAAATTGTAAAAAGAACAGTGAGGTGATATAATAAGAGGTATGAAAGACTTTATACTGCTATTTTTCAATGTACTATTAACGGTGATAGGGCAAATTTTGTTCAAACACGGTATGAATATAGTGGGTCGTATCAATAGCGTCCGAGACGCGCTGGGAAAGCTGCCACAGGCATTCCTGAATCCTTACGTCATCAGCGGGATTGCGATATACGGCTTTACGACGCTTGTCTGGTTGGTCATCCTGTCGCGTGTTAAACTGAGCGTTGCGTATCCGATGTTAAGCTCCGGATATGTACTGTCCATTTTGTTTTCGTGGCTTTTGTTCAAAGAATCTATCCCTAAGGTTCGCATCATCGGTGCGCTGATCATCTGCATCGGTGTCTATCTTGTCGCACAAGGAGAGTCTTAATTCATGGCAGAACCGGCAACTGCTTATACTGAATCCAGTCATCTCAGGAACCCTCAAGGTGAGCCTGCTCCTACCCGCTCTTATGTTGCGATGATACTGTCCGCTATTCTGCCGGGGCTCGGTCAGTTATACTTGGGACAATTCCTGAAGGGATTTATTATCTTCCTAATATTTGCTTCAGCATTCGGTATTTTCTATCTTAATTCCATGCCAGTAAAGGAATGGCGCGATTTACTTCGGTTTAAACCTATCCCGCAAACGGAAACGACAACGGACAATACAGAAGACTCAAAAAAGCAACCCGGATACGCCATTCATCTCTGGACATTTGATGATGGGGAAAAGTTAATGTACCGTCCTTCTTGGAAACTGAAGATCAGCGGTTCAATCCAAGGAATTTTATGTTGGCTCTATGCGGTTGGCGATGGCTGGCGCGGTAGACGTAGAAGGCACAAACGTTAATTATAGGTTTCTATGATAGTAAATTTAAGTTTGGCAACTTCGTTAAAAGTTCTCAGGTTTCTGCTCTGTAGTACGCTCCTCATTGCTTTGGTGATCGGATGTCAAGATAATAAGGCAATCTTGAAAGAGAGCGAAAAACACTTGGATGCTGGGACCCCACAAGCGGCAGTTGACGGATTAGAGGCTTTTATTGAAACGGCACCGGAGGAACCGAAGGCACGATTTTTACTCGGGAAAGCCTACAACGCATTGGGACGGTATAACGACGCAGTTGAGCAGCTGCGAAAAGCCTCACAACTCTATGCGGCGCAACCCGAAGAACGTATCGCGGCACGCCTGGAACTGGCACGTACCTATCTGAGATTCGGTGACAGGACTTCCGCCTTTCGCGTGCTCAGGCTCGTTCAACGGAGTACTTCAGACCCCGAAACACTGCGTGAGATCATTGAACTTGTGGGAGACAGTTACCGGACAAAGCGACTCACGGACGGCGATTCGGATAACTATTCACCGACCTTCTCACCGGATGGCACACAGATCGCCTTTGCATCTTTCAGAACCGACAACGGTGAAATCTATTTAATGGATCTGAATGGACGGATCCGACGCCGCGTAACCTTTACAACGGATTTCAACGACAGTTCACCCACATTCCTTACGACTCCGAATTATCTTTTCTATAGTAGTGAACCGAAGGCATCTCGCGAAGTTAAAGTCGTCATCCAAAGCAGCGGTTCAACACCGATTTACGCCGGGTTCAACCTTACACACATCCACAGCAAAATCACGCGTGCCGTTCTACCGGTGAGTTTCGGTGCGCGCGTGCCACGCACATCGCCTGCCGGCGATCAGGTTGTCTATGAATCCAACACAGATGGAAATCTGGAATTATACCTTCTCGATTTAGAGGGAGTCGATCTCACACAATTGACCCCAGAAAGCATCAAACACAAACGCATCACCTTCAACGAAACCGACGATGGCAGTCCTACATTTTTCCCTGATGGCAAACGCATCATGTTTGTCTCTTCGCGCAATGAGGTGAATCAACTCTATACGATAGATATTGATGGACAAAACGAAACGCATTTCAACGCGAACCGCTACGATTGTTATAACCCGACTGTATCGCCTGATGGAAAAACGATTGCGTATGTCTCTGCGAGAGATGGCGACTGGGAAATTTACCTCATTGATGCAGATGGTAAAAATGAACGGCGCATCACCAACGACATCGGCAGATCCATTCAACCAGCTTTCTCGCCGGATGGACGGCATCTTGTGTTTGTTTCTGACAGAAGTGATACTTTCCATATCTATCTGATGTCTTTTGACGAACCTGTTACGCGTGAAGATTTAGTTCAACGTTTACAGTAGGGATGCGGTAACCTCGCCCCTACGCTCGGAGGTGAAAGAGATATGCTTCAGGTAACCAAACCAGAAGGTTTCGGCAATATCCAACTCGAAGAGGTGCCGATGCCGGAGATAAATGCTCGACAGATTCGCGTGGAGACGGATACGACGTTAATTAGCCGTGGTTCTGAACTATTTCGACGCTATATTCGAGAAGAGGCAGTGCCACCGTCAATCATGGGTTATTCGCTTACAGGCATTGTAGACGCGGTCGGTGCGGAAGTGACAGGCTATCAGGTTGGGGAACGTGTTATGGTCGTCGCGCCACATGCGCAATATGTTGTCGCTGAACCGAACGCAGCAGATGGACGCATCGTCCCACTTTTCGATGATGTCAGCTTTGAAGCGGGTACTTTTCTCCCGCTTGCAACGAGTGCCGTTGCTTGGTCAGACTCATCCGGTGTGAAAGCAGGAGACACAGTTGTTGTCTTGGGACAAGGCTTGGTGGGAAGTCTGATGATGCAGGTGCTACGTGGCTATAACCCTGACCGGATTATCACTGTGGACGCGCTGCCGCTGCGATGTGAATTATCAACGCAGCTTGGCGCGGATGTCTCTATAAATGCTGATGAAATAGATCCGGTTGAAGAGGTACGTCGTCTTACCGATGGAAAAGGCGCAGACTTGGTCATAGATTGCGTCGGTGGGTACGCGGGCGTCAAATCATTTGAGCAGGCGCAAGATATGACGCGCCAGTTTGGCACTATTCAACTCATTGCGCTCTATCAGCAGGCACCGCTCCCGCTACATTCCTCGAAAATGATGAGTAAACGTCTCGTCGCTGGTATCTTGACAGATGAACCGCGTTCACAGATTGCTGTACGCGCTTTGGAAAAAATCCAGAATGGCGAGATTCGCGCGTCTGACATGACTACGCACCGCTTTCACTACACCGAGTCGAAAGCCGCATTCGACCTCCTCTGGAATACCCCAGGTGATACGCTCGGAGTGCTGATAAAATGGCAGTAGATGTTCCGTCACGAGAAATTGCGTTTCGGGCAGAATTGCGCGGCGTGTCCGTCGCTTTCTCGGCAACGTGGGGACTTTTTTCACCAAAAGGGATTGATGCCGGTACACGTCTATTGCTTGAACATTTGGACATCCAAGAGGGAGAGACCTGCCTTGACCTCGGTTGTGGATACGGTGCTATCGGTATCACGCTCGCGAAATGCGTCCAAACGTCAACTGTCTATATGGTGGACAAGGACTTTGTAGCAGTTGACTACGCTCGCAAAAACGTGGAACAGAATCGACTTCACAATTGCCACGTCCTTCTGAGCAACGGATTCAGCCACCTTCCTAACATCCAATTCGATCTCATTGTCTCTAATCTCCCTGCCAATGTTGGCAAAGAGCTCCTACAAATTTTTCTCGCGGATGCAAAACACTACCTCAAACCGAATGGGCGGCTCTATGTCGTCACGATTTCGGGCCTCCGAGAATTTATCAAGCGCAATTTTATGACTGTTTTCGGGAATTATCGGAAGATTAAACAGCGTCGGACACATACCGTTGCAATGGCAATTCGGATGTAGCGTTTGATCTGCGTTTGAAGCACTGTGTGCTTACAAAGCGGCTACAGACTGTGAACGCTTTGAGAATGATTTGACATAGGCACAGCGGTTAGGTATAATATAATATGATAGGCAGAACAAACAACCAAAACACTTTTCCCAGTTAAAAAGCACCCAAAGGAGAGCAGAACAGATGGCTCGTTTAAGTTTCGTATTAATGTTAATGGCTTGTGCCGGAATGTCCATTAGTAGTGTCTTCGCGCAAGACGACGGCGTGAATGGTGGGACCGTGGAAGGTAAGATTACTGACACCAGCAGTCAGCAGAATCCGATTGAAGGTGTTCAAGTGAAAATTGTTGGTACAGATGGCACAGAATATAAAGCAACAACCGACGAAAATGGTGATTATGAACGAATGGGTATCCCCGCAGGTCGTTACCTAATCAGTATCTCTAAGGAAGGATACGGTGACCGGGAAGGGAAACCGGTTACAGTCGTTAATGGCGGCAAACATTACGTTCCGCTTAAGATGACCCAAAAATCGAATATCGCTACCTTCGTTGACAGGCTCCAAAACAGAGTCGAAAAAAAACTCAAAGAACAGAATGCCCCCGAGAATATGTCACAAAATCCGCAAGAGCACTGGTACAACCTCGCCTTGATGAATACCAAGATCGGTTATATGCATGTATCGACAGATAAAACTGAGTATCAAGGGGAAGAGGTGGATCGACACAAAATTGATATGGTTATGAATTTTAAGGCACTCGGGACCGATGTAACATTAGAAATTACCCGCGTGGAGTATACAGGTTCCGATTTGATGCCACGTCACTTTCTCTCGACCTCTAATGAATCCGGCTTGAAACAGGTGGAGGGGCGTATCGTAGATGGCATCGCCTATATTAAGACAACACTCAACGGTGAAACCACTGAATCAGAAGTTCCAGTACCGCCGGATACAGTCTCCGAACACGTAGGTGTGGAATCGCTGTTCAAACAGGGGATTAAAATAGGTGAAAAACGGAATTTTCACATATTCAGTTTCGATCTATTGAAGCCCGTGAAAACAGAGCTCGAGGTTGAAAGGCAAGATACTTTAACCTACCAGTCAGAGGAAAAGCAGGTTTATATTTTGCGTCAGACGCTGGATATGATGAATGGGATTACCGCGAAAGTATGGCTCGACACTGATGGGGTGAACTATAGAACAGAAGTCCCCATGATGGGGCTTTCTATGGTAACCACCAAAACGGATAAGGAAACTGCGCTTGGCGACACTGAAGAAGTTGATGTGGTCTTAAAAACTCGTATCCTTCCGTCCGGCAAACGCCCTACACCAAAGGCAAAAACCTTCAAAGCGGAGGTGAAACTGCCAGCAGGAAACATCGCTGATGCCATTATGTCTAATTCCCAACAACAACTGATAGTAACGAGTGAGAAGGCCGGTAGGCTGTCGATTCAAATGCCAACGGTTGCAGCGGAAGAATGTCCTCCCTTACCGATTCAAGATGTAGAAGGTGAATTCCTTGGGGCGAGTGCTTATATTCAAACGGATGCGCCAGCGATTCGTGCAAAAACTGAGGAAATATTAGACGGAGAAGTCAATTCATGGCGTGCGGCAGAAAAATTATGCGAATGGGTTCATACAGCCATTACGGAGAAAAAAATGAGTGGCGGTTTCGGTTCATCCTTAACTGCATTAGCGTCACTCTCTGGAGATTGCACGGAACACACTGTGCTTTTCATTGCCTTAGCACGTGCCGCTGGCATTCCAGCACGAATCTGTTCCGGTATCACATTTGCGAAGGATGCCTTTTACTATCACTTCTGGCCTGAAGTCTACGTCGGTAAATGGGTACAAATGGATCCAACATTGGGACAAACCATCGCCGATGCGAATCATATTCAGCTTGGAGGAGGCATTGTGGAATCGGATAACCTGATGGAATTCGCCGAAGGCGTTTTCCGAACGCTCAATCAACTTGAAATTGCCATCGTTGAATAGTCATCAGTCATCAGTTATCAGTTAAAGAGGTTCCTGATAAACCCAAATCTTCTTTGAGACCATTAGCATTTCAGAGACGATAACATGTTAAAAGAAGGTGTACATCTATCAAAAACCAAAACTGATGACTGATGACCGAAAACTGTTCCTCTGACGACTCTCTTAACTGACAACTGGCAACTCTCACTGCGAAGCAAACTGATAACTACTGATGGCATTTCTCAACCCATTTTTTCTTTTTGGACTCCTCGCCGCTGGTATCCCACTGATTATCCATCTTTGGAATCGTCGTCGTGTTGTGACGATTGATTTTAGCAGCTTGATGTTTCTGATGGCGGCGCATCGTGAAAATGCCCGGCGATTCCAACTCAGGCAGCTGCTCATTTTGCTTTTGCGGATGGCAATTGTCGCGCTTATCGCGCTGGCTTTAGCACGTCCCTTCTTGACGCTTGGACTGCCAGTTGCCTCCGTGCGTGCGAAAACCGACATAGTCATCGTTTTAGACAATTCTTACAGCATGGCGCACCAAGATGTTGATGGCATCAGGTTTGAAAAAGCACGAACTTTGGCAATGGATATTATGGATACACTGCGGCACGGAGACAGTGCCGCGCTTATTTTAATGTCGGATATTCCAAATCCCATTTTCCGGCACCTCACACCTGACCTTGGAAGCGTCACAGCAGCGATTAATGCTGCGACGGTCTCTTATCGCGCCACGAACGTCCAGCCGAGCCTTGAACTTGCGCACGAAATCCTCGCCGAATCAGAACAATTGAACAAAGAACTCTATCTCATCTCAGACT
>CAZQIP010000033.1:0-9908 GCA_964593655.1 uncultured bacterium
AACACATTTTACGGTCGCAGGTTATGTTTCTCCATTTTCTGATAAAGCGTGGATCTATCAATCCCCAATGTCCGTGCCGCAGCGGAGATATTACCGCCCGTCGTTTTGAGTGCTTTGATAATGGCTCTCCGTTCAGCTTCCTTAAGTGTAAGAATATCGGTGGCATCCGTCGGGCTACTTGTTGTAGCCGGTTGTGAACCCCCTCGCGTCTGATGTAAAAGGAGGCTTTGGGGTTGCAGTCGGTCCGTTGTCTCGTATAAAACTGCCCTCTCAATGACGTTTTCCAGTTCGCGCACGTTACCGGGAAAGTCATGCTGCACCAACATTTGTGAGGCATTAGTAGAAATGTCGCGAATGGGTTTTTCGGCGGCTGCGGCATATCTTTTCAGGAAGTGATCTGCCAAGATTGGAATATCCCCGCGCCGTTCTCTCAGAGACGGAATCGCGATAGGGAATGCCGCGAGGCGATAGTACAAATCCTCACGGAAATATCCATCTCTGATAGCATCTTCTAAATCCTGATTCGTAGCAGCCAAAACACGGATGTCAATGGAGATAGTGCTTGTACCACCGAGCCTTTGAAATTCTCGTTCTTGTAGGACGCGCAGCAGCTTCGCTTGCAAAGTGAGTGGCATATCCCCAATTTCATCGAGAAAAAGTGTACCAGTGTCCGCTTGTTCAAAGTATCCGATCCGACGCTCGCTTGCTCCGGTGAAAGCCCCGGGTTTAGTGCCAAACAACTCACTTTCAATTAATTCGGTTGGGATCGC
Source organism: uncultured bacterium (assembly GCA_964593655.1). GTDB lineage: Bacteria > Poribacteria > WGA-4E > WGA-4E > WGA-3G > WGA-3G. The sequence goes on from CAZQIP010000033.1 coordinate 771, forward strand.
AGCACAATTGACGGCAACGAAGGGTCCCTCTTTTCGCTGGCTGTTATCGTGTATTGCTTTTGCGATCAGTTCTTTGCCGGTCCCGGTTTCGCCTTGAATCAGGACGCTAATATCTCCTGCTGCAGCCGTTTGAATCTGGGTGAATACGTGCTGCATTTTTTTGCTTTTGCCGATGATTTCACCAGAAGAATGGTTCGTTTCAAGTTTGGTCTGTAATGCCATGCTACCCGCTTTCATGAAAATTAAATGGAAAAGGTGCAGAGTTGAGGAACCTTCAGACAGAGAAAAAAATTGATTAGAAAACAAATTTATGATATATTGGTTTCAGTCTTCAGTAATCAGTGGCTAGTTAAGAGACTTCTGTTAAACAAACCCTCTTTTAACTGAAAACTGATAACCGATAACTGACAACTGATAAAAAAGGAAAAACATGAGAGGGAACAATACAGACACACCGCGCCCAGAATACCCGCGTCCAGATTTTCAACGCGGGACATCAGAAGGTATCGACTGGATCTGCCTCAACGGCACCTGGGAATTCGCATTTGATCCAGATGATATTGGCGAGCAAAACCAATGGTATTCATCAGAATCTACTGATGATTCTCCATGGACATTACAAATACAGGTCCCCTATCCTTGGGAAAGCCTTGCAGCATGGGGGAACGAAGAACAGGCAGACAACGCAAATTACTTGAGTAAAGATGCCTATCTTACCCCTGAAGAGGTTACCTGTGGCGGTTTAGACCGCGAAGGGAATTACCGCGGCGAACCCCGACATACAATCGGCTGGTATCGCAAAGTCGTTTCAGTCCCTGAAAATTGGGGAGACAAGCGCGTTATTTTGAATTTTGGTGCTGTTGATTGGGAAGCAACCGTCTGGGTAAACGGGAACCAAATAGGCACGCACGAAAACGGATACCTACCCTTTGAATTTGATATTACAGATGCCCTTACGCCAGGGGAATCTACGGTCATCGTCGTTCGCGCGTATGATGCCCAAGATCACGGTGAACAACTTGCGGGTAAACAGATCGGTTGGTATGTACGGACCAGCGGTATTTGGCAAACCGTTTACCTCGAACCGAGAAGTAAGACACACATCGCACAGTGTCATATCACCCCTGATATTGATAACGCTACGGCTACTTTTGCTGTTAATGTGGGAGGGGTTTGTAACCCCGATACGTTAACCTTACGCTGGCATTGCGACGAACTCAGTGGCACTGTTGAAGTTTCCAGTAACGAACCACAATGGATAGTTAGCATCCCTCCTGAACAACTCCGTTTGTGGGATGTAGATACCCCGAACCTCTACAATGTTAAGCTTGAACTCATAGCAGAAAAGACGGTTATTGACAGGATTTTCACCTACTTTGGAATGCGGAAGGTTTCGATTGCGAAAGCCCCTGGTGGAGACTATCAGTATATCTACCTTAACAACCGCCCTATCTATCTCCTCGGTGCGCTCAATCAGTCGTTTAACCCTGAAGGTGTGTATACGTTCCTAACAGACGAAGCGATCCGCAGGGATGTCGAACGCGCCAAGGAATTCGGCTTCAACTTTCTGCGTCTCCATATCAAAGTCGATGAACCGCGTCTCTACTATTGGGCTGACAAGTTAGGGTTGCTCTTCATGTGTGATATTCCGAACTTTGGCACCTACACGGAGAAAGCGCAGGCACGGTTTGAACAGACACTCCGTGGAAATATCGCCCGTGATTACAATCACCCGTCGATTATCTCTTGGTGCAACTTCAATGAAACTTGGGGACTCGGCGGTAACGAGTTCAAGGAGATGACAGATCGACAGGAATGGGTGCGTGAGATGTATCACCTCGCTAAATCGTTAGATACAACCCGCCTGATTGAGGATAACTCGCCGTGTTTGTACGACCATGTAGAAACGGACATCAATTCATGGCATTTCTATATTAATGACTATGACCGCGCGAAGGAACACATCGCGAACGTCGTGGCAGAGACCTATCCGGGCTCAGCGTTCAATTATGCTGGCGGCAACGTCCAGAGCGATGCACCACTGATTAATAGCGAGTATGGCGGTATTTCCGCAGGCGCAGGAGATAAAGACATCTCATGGTGTTTTAAATATCTGACGAATGAACTCCGACTCCATCCAAAAATCTGTGGCTACATCTACACTGAGTTACAGGACATTGAGTGGGAACACAACGGCTTCATGAACTATGATAGGTCAGTAAAGGCGTTTGGATACGACTATCTGGACATCAACACGCTTGACTTTATCGCCATCGACTATCCGCCTGGAACAACGGTTGCACCGGGTGATGAGATAAAAACGGATATTTACGCGAGCCACTTCTCACACAAAACCATCACTGGTACAACCCTCCACTGGCAACTGGATACGATGTCAGCAACGGGAAACATCACGCGTGGAAACGTCTCAGGAAGCATTGAGATACCGTTTCCGCAGTATCAGGTGCAACACGTACATCAACTCGAACTGCGTATCCCTGATGTTCACCCCGCGGTCGGCATGCTCCATGTCTGGGTAACAGATCACTCAGGAACCATCGTTGCTCGTAACTTCATCAATTTCGAGCATTTCGTAGCGTCCACCGCGTCAGTTGAATCGAACGGTTCAGGATTAATCAGTCTCAACTATGCTCCTGGAAGCGTATTTGAATCCTCTTGGGACGAACCGGCAACAAGCGAACAACTTTTCTCTGCAATCGGGAGTGGCTATGTCGAATATGAGGTTTCGTTGTCAGAACGACTTCGTGCAGCAGATGTTGCAGAGATAGCACTCATCTTTGAAGCATCCAGTTGCTATGGAGGTGCACGTCAAACGGAGCCAGAGAAATATCCGTCTGATGTGACGCTCTCAGTTAACGGCGTTGAAATTGATACCATCCGCATTCCAGATTGCCCTGCGGATGCACGCGGGGTGCTCTCTTATATTCACGGCGAACCCGGCATCTACGGCTATCTTCACAATGTCAAGGTAGACCCATCACTCATCCTAAATGGTAAGGCAGATACATTAACAGTCCGTTATGAAGTGAAAGCGGATGCTGAAGCGAAAGGCGGGTTCGCACTCTATGGCGCACGTATGGGAAGATACCCGACTGGCCCGCATCTGCTTATTCGTCGGAAATAGTTATCGGTTTTCAGTTTTCGGTTAAAGAGGTTTCTGATGCCGATAACACAACGAAAGTTGGCACTTGTTGCTAATTTCACTTGAGAAAGGAAGAAAAGGTTGGAAGCTTATCGGAAGATACTCGCGTCACAGGAGACGTAACCGACAACCGACAACTGACAACTGACAACCATTATGGCAAGTCCCGAATTTGTATTCACACGTCATCCGAATTTAGAGGTTTCGTGGCCCTACGTGCACGAACAGATGGTCCGCCGGTTAGAAGAACTCGGCGTAACACTTGTGCTCAACACCAATAACAGAGACCCTATTCATGAACAAGTCGATTTAAGCGAGACTATCGGCATATCCCATTTCGGTGGAAACCTGACGGAAGCATGCATCGCAGCAGCCCCGAAACTCAAAGTGTTCGGAGCGATGACAGATAATTCCGGGCACGGTATTCCATATCAAGCACTTCAAGCGCGGGGGATTCCTGTCATCGAATCGACGCGAGCTTGGTCGCAATCTGTGGCTGAGTGCGCCTTCGGTCTTGCGCTGTCCTCACTGCGCCGGACAGCACAATGGCATCTACGGATGGCACAGGGTGAAAAACTCTGGGATTGGGAGAACCCGATGTGGGGTTCGCTAAACGCTCGTGAAAGCGGCGCGCCCCTTGATAAACTTCCCGCAGCACATCAGTTCTGTGATGATCCAGATTTTGTCAACGGTGACCTTGGCACTAAAAACATTGGTGTCATCGGCCTCGGACAGATTGGCGGAAAAATAGCGAAATGGTGTCGGGTTTTTGGGGCAACAGTCGTCGGTTTCGATCCCTATGTCTCAGACGAACTCCTTCAAGAATGGGATGTACAACGCACCGATATGGACACACTTGCCGATACATCTGATATTGTGTTCGTAGCAGTCCCGCCGACCCCTTCAGCGAAACACCTATTAAACCGAGAACGGATCTATCATCTCCGCAAGGGAAGTTTGGTTGTCATAATTACGCGCGCCTTTGCTGTCGATATGGATGCACTACGGGAACGGATCGTAAAGGATGAACTTGCCGGAGCATTTGATGTCTACGATAATGAACCAGTACCCATTGATGATGAATTGCGGAATCGGGATAACGTTGTCCACACACCACATATCGCAGGTAGAACAGAAGATTCCAACCTACGGGTGGCGGATATGACTGTGGATGACTTCGTACGGGTGCTGAACGGCGAAACACCCCTTGGTGCATTGACTCCAAAAGCAGTTGAGGTCCGAACCTCACCGAACCCAAGTCAATAAATAGTCATCAGTTGTCAGTACGATTTTTTCTGCGAAAAAATCTTTCAGTTTTGACCAACAACTCGCGTCTTAGTAAAAGTATCTGTAGACGAGTTGTTGGTCAAAGTTAAGAGAACATCTGTGGCAGCAACACAATTTGTAACCACCGCAAGAAGCCTCTTTAACTGATTACTGAAAACTGAAAACCAATAAAAAATGTCATCCAAAACACCATATAAAAACCTTATCCGTCCAGACATCGCAGACATGGCACCCTACACGCCTATTGTGCCGTTTGACGTGTTGAGTCAACGTCTCGGTATCCCTGCTGAGGACATCATTAAACTCGATGCGAATGAGAACCCATACGGTCCTTCACCGCGCGTATATGAAGCGTTGGCGGATGAAACCTATTACCACATATATCCAGATCCTGACAGTTCATCGTTACGTCAAGCTCTGAGCCAATACATAGGTGTTGAGGCATCCCATATCGTTACTGGTCACGGCGCAGATGAATTGATTGATCTCATAATTAGGTTATTCATCGCCCAGGGTGATGCTGTCATTAACTGTCCTCCAACCTTCGGGATGTACCGTTTTGACACGGAACTTAACGGTGGAAGCATAATTGACATTGAGCGAAAAGAAGACTTTTCTTTACACACTGAGGCGGTGGTTGATCTCGCCGCCAACACCAGAAATACCAAACTCGTTTTTATTACAAGTCCAAACAATCCTGATGGTGGTATACTCGACGATGTATGCCTTCAAGAGCTGCTTCAGCTGCCGTTAATTGTCGTATTGGATGAAGCATACATTGAATTCGCTGGTGGGAGCCGCGCGAATTGGGTCTTGGAACACGAGAACTTGATTGTGCTTCGGACCTTCAGCAAGTGGGCAGGATTGGCAGGATTGAGGGTAGGATACGGTATCTTTCCGCACTGGATACTCTCACATCTTTTGAAAATTAAGCAGCCGTACAACGTAAACGTTGCTGGCGCAGCAGCTGCATTGGCTTCGTTGTCGGATGTGTCTCGATTGCAAGAGAATGTGCGGAAGATTCTGGTAGAGCGTGGAAGGCTTTATGCGGCGTTGCAGGCGTTTGACTTTTTGGAACCGTATCCAAGCGAGGCGAATTTCATTCTGTCGCGAGTGCTCGGAAGAGATGCAGCGGAACTGAAAGCGACATTAGCTGAACGAGGGATTCTCATCCGATATTTTGATACACCACGTCTACGTAATCACGTTCGAATCAGTGTTGGCACACCATCGCAAACATCTGTCCTCTTAGAAGTCCTATCTACACTATAGAAAAGGTTCCAACACTTCATCTACTGAGTGCGTATCGGGAAACCACTTAACAATTTTTTGCAACACCTCATCAAGAAGCACATCAGGACAAGAAGCACCCGCAGTCAGAACGATATCGGTAGGTGTTTTCTGTCCTGTTTCGGTTGTCTGAAAGAGCCAATTTTCTGTCGTCTGGACCTGTTTTGTCTCTAATTCGAGATGCCGAATGCGTTTTGGGCTGAGGAGTTCATCTGCATCTCGAATAAAATAAGTCGGAAGGTGTTGTTGACAGAGTTCCACAAGATGGCTCGTATTAGAAGAATTATAACCACCGACAACAACAGCGATATCGCCGCCGTCTGCAATAAGCGCAAGTGTTGCATCCTGATTCTCCTTAGTCGCATAACAGAGGGTATCTCTCGTATCGGCAAAGTGTGAAGACATATCGGTTTCACCGTATGTTGCTCTGATAGTATCCTGCAATAAATTGGCAATTGCCTCCGTTTCCGTTGCGAGCATCGTTGTCTGGTTAACAACACCGATGCGCTCCAGATGGACAGTAGGATCGAAACCCGGAGAGAATCGGTCTGCGAACTTTTTGAAGAAGAATGCCGCGTCTGCCTCGCCGGAGATAACCTTTGCCAAATTCTGTGCTTCTCCAAGATCACGAACAACGACAACGGGAGCACTCGCTTGTGCGTGCGAAAATGTCGCCCGAGTTTCTTCATGGTAACGCTTCCCGTGGATAACAACGGTGTAATCCTGCTTACCAATCTCCTCACTCCGTCTCCAAACTTTTTCGACGAACGGACACGTCGTATTATAGGCAGTAAGCGTAACACCACGTGCCTTGAGAGCTTGCTCCACCTCAAGGGTGGTCCCGAAAGCGGGGACGATAACAACATCGTCTGGCATCAGAATGTCAAAAGGGAGGAGTGGCATGCCGGCGGTATCCATTAGGAACTGGACACCGCGCTGTCTTAGATTTTCATTGACATGTGGATTATGAATAATTTCAGACAATAGAAAAATGCGCTTGTCTGGGTTCTCTGCGAGTGCCTGATACGCAATTTCAATAGCGTTTTCGACCCCGTAACAGAAGCCGAAGTGGCGCGCTACTTTGAATCGGACAGGTCCGAAGTCCAATAATGTTGGGGCAAGGTCTCGCTTTCGGACATCAGTGTCACGGCGCGCCTGTTTAACCACAGAGATAATAGGGCTATGATAGAAGTGAGGCAATTTGAAAGTTCGAGGCATTCGCGCTCCCGTCTATAGCAAAAGGGGGATATTCCTAAGACCTGTAGATTGTTGTTACCTGCCTGTTCCACTGTCCGTTTAATACGCTGTCAAGAAACTAATTCTCAGTGCCTGCACCATAGGTTACTTTCATATCACTTGTTTAAATTTCTTAGGCACTCAGGACTTTTCGTCCTTTGGCACGGCGGCGGGAAATAGTTTGTCTTCCGTGTCGCGTAGACATCCGTTTGCGGAAACCGAGTTTATTTTTCCGTTTCCGTCGGTGTGGTTGATATGTGCGCTTCATAAGGGTCTCCTTTTTTCTCTGTAGGCGTTATCTTTTCTCAGTTAGGTCATTACACATTGAAGTACTTCAATTCGCCAGAGGGGTATTGTGCTTTGGTTAAAAATGATACGCTATTTTTCGGAATTTGTCAAATTTTTTGACATCCTAACTTTCGCGGGGTATCGAAAAAATAACTTGATAAAATTTCGGCTTTAGTCCAAAATATTTTCGATGGATTTGTAATAAATTTTAAAATTATCAAATCTCTTTGATAAAAGTGTTGACATTTCTATAAGAAAATGATACGATATTATTTGTCATTACCTCTCGGTTAATTAACCGGCATAGTTTCATTTTTATTTCATCTTTATTAAGTATCCAAGGAATTATAATGGCTAAGCTTTAAAACTGATATTAAGGCTGAAAACTCATGTGCCATTTAGGCTAGGACACACGCTCATGCGGCACTCCCCCAACGAAATCTGGTCAGAAATACTCGAAAACCTCAACGACACAGCACAGCAGGATGTTTATCTTCACCAAGCAGTCCCGCTTTCAATCACAGCAGACGCGTTGAAGATAGCTGTACCTTCCGCGTACACACGCGCGCGAATTGAAGAGCGTTTCCGAACTGACATCCAGCGAGTATTAGCAACACTGATCGGCGCGCAATGTGTATTTACGCTCACTATAGACGAATCTGTAGCGCGCGGCAGCGAGGCTCCTAACACAATTGAAAGCGAAGAGACTTCTGATCAAGTACTTGATCAAAATCAAGTATCTATTAGCGAACCCTCCACCTCCCTACCGCAAAACCAGACAGGGTTGAACTCAAAATACCGGTTTGATACGTTTGTTGTTGATACCCCTAACCGGATCTGTCATGCAACCGCCTTAGCCGTTTCGGAAAATCCTGGGCGCGACTACAATCCACTCTTTATTTATGGCGGCGTTGGATTGGGGAAAACCCACCTCTTGCATGCAATCGGCAATAGGCTCTCAGCAAACCAACCTCACAAGAAAGTTCTGTACGTTACATCAGAAACTTTCATGAATGAATACGTCGAGTCTATCGTCAACCGTGGATCAGCGCAAGGATTCCGCACAAAATATCGAACAGCAGACATGCTTTTGATTGATGATATACAGTTCTTGGAACGCAAGGAGGGGACGCAAGAGGAATTCTTTAACACTTTTAATGAACTCCACATGAACTCAAACCAGATAGTCATGACCAGTGACCGGACACCAAACAACCTTGAAAACCTTGAAGTACGCCTCCGATCCCGATTTCAATCCGGAATGGTAGCAGAAATCGGGATGCCACAGTATGAAATGCGGATCGCTATCCTCCGACAAAAGTGTCAGGACCAAGAGCTTGAAAACCCCCCTGATGATGTGCTCAGCTACATTGCTGAAGTCGTCGAAACGAACATACGAGAACTGGAGGGGACGCTTGTGCGCTTGGTTACGCAAGCCACAATACTCAAGGAGAATTTGAGTTTGGATTTCGCCCGACAAGTACTAAGCGATGTAGGCACCCCGTCACCAATGCGAGATCGTAAAACTGCTACATCGAAAGGGATACAATTGGTCGTCGCTGACTACTTTGGAATTGAGGTGGCAGACCTCATCTCTATGAAAAGAACAAAAGAGTTAGTACAACCACGTCAAATTGCCATGTACATGTGCAGAGAATTGACACAAATGTCATATTCAAACATCGCCCAAGCGTTTAATCGGGAGAATCATACAACTGTTATTCACGCTTGCAAACAGATAGAAAATACAATCGAAAAGAGTGATGAGGAACGGCAAACAATTGTGTTTTTGCTTGATCAATTTCGATAGCCAGATTCTGCGTTTTATCTTGCGTTTTTGAGGCATTTTTAAACGATATACCGCATCCTAAACC
>CAZQIP010000034.1:0-3089 GCA_964593655.1 uncultured bacterium
ACCATGTCCTGCATAGGTTGTCAACGAAAAATTATGTCTTCATTTACCCCATTTTTTGGTGAGTATAGACTATAGTTGTTATAGGTTGTCGTGTATGTGAGAAAGTCAATAGGTTGCTAAGCATGTATCGCCTCGCGTTCAGTTTTCGGTTGATTTTGACAAACGGATGTGGTATCTTGTAGGCAACGTTGATACAAAGGCGTTACCGGACCTAACACTCGGAGGCACACGTGAAAACACTACTATTAGCGGATGCGAATCGGCTGTTCGCATCTCCAGTTGACCATACAGCCACCCGACAGCAGAGAGATGCTGCGGTGTATCAAACCCTCATGCTAAGCGAGTCAGACTTTAACGACCTCGTTTTCATGGAAGCGAATGATAATGTATAGGCAGACAATCAGGCATTGGTAGACAGGCTCACACCGGCAGGACAGTCCCGCACGCTGAAAGAGGTCATAGACAGGGTTCTGGAGGTATATCCCTATCAGCATCCGATCCAAGTCTTCAAGCATCTCTCTGCGGATGAACCGTGGTTTGAGAGATGTTTCATTATCAGTGCGAGATTTGACCCGCGCTTGCTGGAGGAACTGTTAGTTAGACCCTTGACAACTTATGAGAAACCTGCACATCCACCGCCAATCAGGTTGTACCTTGAAGATGGGAACCATAGGGCACTGGTGTATGCCGTTTCCTTGAGACTACAGGCAGAAGTGTATCAACCTGTCCGCGCCATCTTCAGCCTAGACTGGAGCCATCTCTATCCGTGGGGACAGGTGACCACATAAGTCGGAGACTGGAAAGCCTAAAGAGTAAAGGTGCCCCCTAAACATCAACCCAAGTTGATTGTACTCTATTCTACAATAGGAGATATTTCTAATGCCTGATAACAACTCGGTAAAAGGAGAAATAAGTGTTACTGGTGAATGGACAATTGAGAGGGTTAAAAAATCATTGCCCCAAGAGTCCAGACAGTACCACGAAGTACATTTCTCTGAATACAGACGCAACCCATTTTACAGCAGGGTTGCAGAGACACAGAATTTGATTGAAACAGAGGGCTGGCAGTTAAAGCGGCCGAAACTCAATAAGGTGATTTGTTCGTTCTTTTTAACGGATAAAGGAGCTACGCAAGTTAGAAGACCATTTGGAATTCTCCTTCAACCTTTCCTCCCCCACGCGAGGCTAACAGGTCGAAACGGTGAGAAAATTCAAGATCGTTCGCTAACATCTAACCCACCCAGGTTTTTTGTGACAATAACGGAAAACGTCAGTACGGATGTAAATTCTTGTGTATCGATAGACGCCAGATCTATTACGATATTCCTGGAGATGTGAGAGACCTGCTCCCTGTGCTTGAATTCGCTTATCACAAACATCACGGGAACGGACAATAAGGTTATGTATGCGGCTTGCGCTTCTATATGTGCAAAGTTGAATTCGCCTGCTCCTTCTCAAACAATGCTATAATCCACTGCTTCAATTGCCGCATCCTTTTTCCTCTATTCGTTTCCACCGGAAGCACATGCTCACAATATTTTTCTAAATCAAAACCTTTAAGCGTTTTATTGTAAACTTGCCATAAGCCATTGAAAAGTTGGTCGTAGTCTTTTCCATTGAGAAACGTCTTGAGGTCTGCCTGTATGTGAGGACGCAACTCGTTTGCCCGGAGGACATCCATCTTCTGATCGTAGTCCTCAATGAGATCCTCCGATTTGAGTAACCCGTACTTCGCGGAGATAATGAGAATGTCAAGGTATTTCGGCAAGCGGTTTTCCCGAATAGCCTTGTGTAGGGTTGGATAGAACGGTCCCTTATACCGCATCAGAGCAGGAAGTTTTTCGGGGGCTTTATCTTTCTTGCCGGAACAACTGATAATCAGTAAAGACTTTTTCATAGGTTTTCCATGCCTTCCGGCTGTGCCGGTCGTAGTTTTATAGCGGAGTCTGGAGAAGTCGTATCCGCGACTTAATACACGCGTCTGTGACGGGGCATCTTTTGAGAATACTAAACTTTGGGCACTGCCCTCAAACAAATGAATACAGTTCCTGTACAATTTCAAGCATATCCGGTGCTTTGGTGAAGTAACAGGAGACTGCGCGTTCCTGGAGCGTCTCCGGAATACCGTGCATCGCCTCGGCAATAGCACCTGCAATGGCAGCAAGGGTATCCGCGTCACCACCGAGCGAGATAGCGTTCCGCACAGCGTCCTCAAAACTGTCCGACTCCAAAGCACAAGTGATCGCTTCCGGCACTGTGCCTTGACACGATTCATTGAAATCGTAATCGGGACGGATAGCGTCCACTGTCCGGGACAGGTCATAGTCGTATACAGTGGTAATCACCTGACGGATGGCTTCTGGACGGTCACCTTGAAACGCGAGCCAAATTGCGTGGGTTGTTGCCCGCGCGCCTTTCATGCCTTCAGGGTGGTTGTGTGTAATCTCGGTGACGGTATCCGCAGCGGAAAGTGCAGCGTCCAGATCGTCGCGGTGCAGGAAGGCTGCTGGCGACACCCGCATCGCTGCACCGTTGCCGTAACTGTGGTAGGGTTCAGGCGGGTCTGCATAGATCCAGCCCCCGAAGTTGCCGCCATAGCTGCACCCTGGATAGCGGCGACACCAGTTCTGCATCGTTTCCGCTGGTGGCAGATCGTGCAGCAATATATCCGCGACCGCAACAGTGCACACGGAATCATCCGTAAAAAAACAGTCATCTGTGAAAAACGGAAAATCCTTGGTTTTAATCCGATCCCACTCGTAGATGGAACCGACAATGTCGCCTATTATTGCACCTAACACGTTTTCTCCTTAAAACAGTAAATTCTCCATTTTGCGAAATCAGAATTCCCTTTTACACGCATCAAGTTCCCATCACATATCACTCCGCTGGAGTGCGGACGCTGATACATCTTTTTCTATAGATACAACGCAAGTTGCCCCCTATTTATAGACATAGGACCCCTAATGAAGATTAAGAATTTAATCGCGTAATTTCTTGTGGAAGTCCGGTGCGGTTCCAAACCGCACCATAGGTGTCAATTTAGTGATTTTTCGTAGCGTTTGTAGCAGTGTCTACACATACCGCCC
>CAZQIP010000035.1:0-26857 GCA_964593655.1 uncultured bacterium
ATCTCGGTCCGACGGGTGAACTAACCGCACGGGAACTCGCGCGGGAGATGATCGGCGAAGAAATCAACGAAGTTGAACGCTCAGGAGACGCCCCCCTCGAAAATGAGACCTCAGACAGCGTGCTGCAACTCTCACATCTGACCGTACTCGGCAGTCGGAACGAGATCGCAGTGTCAGATGTCTCTATGGCGACCCATCGCGGTGAAATCGTCGGTATCGCTGGCGTTGATGGCAACGGACAACGCGAACTCGCCGAAGCGATTATGGGGTTACGGCACAGCGAATCAGGGACAATAAGCATCTTAGACACCGATCCGAAAGGGACAAAAGCGGTACGACAGCGCGGGGTCGGTTATATCCCCGAAGATCGGCAAACGACTGGTGTTATCGCGTCGTTCTCAGTTACGGAAAACCTTTTGTTGAATGTAACGCACTTGGAAAACACGGCACCACGGTGGAATGTACTCAATCAAAGAAGAAAACGGAATACCACAGAACAACTTATCGCTAATTATGACATCCGTCCGCCTATCGGTAGCATCCCTGCCGGCGCACTCTCCGGGGGCAACCAACAAAAAATTGTCCTTGCCCGAGAAATCTCACTTCACCCCGATCTACTTATTGCCGTTAATCCGACACGCGGTTTAGATGTCAACGCCGCTCGCTATGTCCATGAGAATTTGTTGGCACAACGCAATCAAAGCAAGTCTGTCCTGCTCATCTCAACAGAATTAGATGAAGTCTTACTCTTGAGTGACCGACTCTTTGTGATGTCGAGGGGTAAGTTGATCGAAGCGACGGCGCAGCGCAACGATATTGAAGCGCTCGGATTGTTAATGACGGGGCAAACCCATAAAGATTTTGGAGGAAATGGTTGTTAGTTGTTGGTTGTTGGTTATTGGGAAGAGGTCTCTTAACCAATCACCATTAACCAACAACTATTAACCAGTAGGATGTTAGAAGTAACCAACCTATTCAAAAGAATCAACGTTCACTGGGTGGTGACACCGGTTCTAATTCTCGCGAGTGCGTTTGTTACAAACGCCATTATAATGCTGCTCTGCAACTATAACCCGTTAGAGGCTTATCAAGCAGCGGTGAGTGGCGCATTTGGGAATAGTCGGAAATTTGGAGAAACGTTGGTGAAAAGCACCCCGTTTCTGATGACAGGGCTCTCAGTTGCGATGGCGTTTCGGTGTGGGATTTGGAATATCGGTGCCGAAGGACAGTTCCTGATGGGTGCGTTGGCGGCAACGTGGTTTGGAACGAAACTCGCGCCCCTTTTCCCTGAAACGCCTTGGATCGCTGTGCCGATATCCCTCGGTATCGCAACGCTTGCAGGCGGAATATGGGGACTTATTCCCGCAATCCTCAAGGTAACACGCGGTGTCAACGAAGTTATTAGTACGATTATGTTGAACTACGTCGCGCTCCATCTGGTGAGTATGATGATAGATGGCGGTCCATTGCAAGAAGCCGCACAACGCGGGCCGCAAAGTGATCGGATAGCCGAGTGGGTATTTCTACCGCGGCTTTTCCCACTACATCGGGTCCACCTCGGCATCGTTATCGCTGTCGTATTAGCGATTATCCTGACGTTTATCCTTTTTCGGACAGCGTTTGGCTACCAACTCCGTGCAGTCGGCGAAGGCTCGGCTGCAGCGGAAGCAGCGGGGATTTCGATTATGCATAACACCCTCCGCGTCTTTTTCATTAGCGGTGCGCTCGCCGGACTCGGCGGAGCGATTGAACTGACCGCACTGACCCGCCGACTTTTTCTCAATTTCTCACCCGGATACGGTTACACAGCGATCGCTGTTGCCCTGTTAGCGAAGTTGAATCCGTTGGTGACAGTTGCTGCTGCCTTGCTGTTTGGCGCGCTATCGACCGGTTCATACAGTATGCAGCGGACGGTCGGCATCTCTGACAAAGTAACGTTTGTGCTGCAAGCGACAATTCTGCTTTTTGTTATCGGTTATAGTTCTGTGCAGCTGTTCCGCAAGCGTACATCTGCACATTCTGAGTAGGAGTGGGCGGTTTGAAGCGGTGTCTATTGAAGTTGTAAGCGTTCTTATATCAATATCAAGGCACAAGTTGACAACCAAAGATTGTCTCTTGCGAAGATCAAAGCGTAATTGTTACAATACCTCGACGACTTGGGAAGAAACCGTTTTTCGACAACGGAGAAAAACGAGCAGAAACCCAATAGTTAAAAATAAGAAAAACGAGCGGAAACCTAATAGTTAAAAATTATGTTTGAAGAGATTCTTTCGGCGACGATACGCGGGGCGACACCGCTCCTGCTAGCAGCTTTAGGTGAAGTGATCTCCCAACGTGCAGGTGTACTTAACATCGGCATTGAAGGCATGATGCTCATCGGTGCATTTTTCGGAATGGTCGGTTCATTCTACACCGCGGCGGAATTCGTGGCGTTTGCACCGTGGTTCGGACTTCTGATGGCAGGACTCAGTGGACTTATTGCCGCCGCGTTGTTCGCGCTCTGTGCGATAAGATTACGTGGCGACCAAGTCATCATCGGCACAGCGGTGACGCTTTTGGCACTGGGATTGACAGAAGTCATCTATCAACGGCTTTTTGGTGTAACCGGGATCGCGAAAGGCGTGCCAGCGTTCCAGCAGATTGACATCCCACTGCTCTCGCAAATCCCTTTCTTGGGACGCGCACTATTTTCACACAATATCCTCGTTTACATCGCGTTTCTGCTGGTGCCGTGCGTCTATTTTTTCCTCTACCATACACAGATGGGGCTGAGAATACGCGCGTGTGGCGAGCATCCGAAGGCAATCGCTACTGTCGGTTCCAATGTACTTCGTTTGAGAACGATGTGTCTACTCTTCGCGGGGGCGATGGCGGGGATCGCAGGCGGGTATCTCTCCCTCGCTGATGTTCCCTATTTTACACCGGGAATGACAGTCGGGCGCGGATTCATCGCTTTGGCGATCGTTATTTTTGGGAAATGGCATCCAGTGAAAGCGTGTGGTGCTGCGTTGCTCTTCGGACTCGGTTCCGCACTCGATGCGCGGTTCCAAGCACTCGGGTGGGATATCCCCTACCAGTTGTGGTTGATGTTACCTTACGTGCTTTGCTTAGCGGTACTGGCGGGTTTTGTTGGACGGGCAGAGGCACCCGTTGCTTTAGGAAAACCCTACGCGGAATAATTATCGGTTATCGGAGGAATGGTTAACAGTTGTCAGTGGTCAGTTTTCGGTTAAGAGGGTTTCTGATGGTCCGACCGTTCTTTGGAACCGTTGTTACCGATTTGGGTAACAACTGTAACAAGAAAAGTTTGGACACTCAAAACCCCAGACTGACAACCGAAAGATTTTTTCGCAGAAAAAATCGTACTGACAACTATTAACAACTATTAAAAAGTACTACCGAGGCGGACATGTGCCCTTCTGGTATCCGGTGAACTCGAAACCGACACGAGCGGAATCGCATAATCAAGCCCGAATGTGAACGCCCCAAAATCCAAATAGAGCCCAGCACCGACAGCGGACGGCAAACGCGTTAAGCTACGCTCAATATCCGCCAGTGAACCCCAGACGTTGCCAGCATCAAGAAAGAAGGCACCGCGGACCACCGAATAGATTGGGAACCGTAATTCCGTATTAAAAATGAATTGGACATCACCGCGATAGGTACCTGTGATATCTTCGGGACCGAGGGAGCGCTCGGCGTAACCTCTAACCGTCGTGCTGCCGCCTGCCCAAAACCGCTCAAAAGAGATAAGTTCCGCGCGGCGGTTTGAACGCAAACCAGTCGTGATACCGCATCGAACTGCCGTCGCTAACACAAGACTGCCGATGAGTTTTTGGTAATAGCGAGTGTCCGTTGTCGTTTTAATAAAACTCGTACCGCCTTGCAAGTGTCCACCCGCGTATTCAAGTGTCATCTCATTGAACATGCCACCTATCGGATTCAGATAGCGCACACGACGATCATAAGTCCAAGAGAAGCGTAGACTACTCACGGTTGTGCTGAATGGGTTCTGTTCTTCAGGTAAACGGATCTCTGCCGATGTCCCTTGCCCGATGGGTGGCACCGGTTGGTTCAAATCTCTGTAGCTGTATCGCAAATCCAAATGATGCGATCCGCCTAATTTCCGGCTGAGGATGAAACTCCCTTGGAGGGCGCGAACATTATCATCTCTCTCTAACTTCTTAGCAGATACCTGTAAGGTGCCCCGCGTCCTACCAATCAACCACGGTTCGGTAAGCCTTGCATCGACAAGGTAACCCAATTCATCACGCCACCCTAATCTACTGCGGAAGGACCCTCGGATGTTCCGTTTAAAGAGGAAGTTGCTATGCGTTAACTCCAGGGTCCCGTTCCAACCTTCTGCGAAACTATAGCCACCGCCATAACTATAGGTTCTCGGTTGCTGCTTTTCGACTGTTACGAAAACGTCATAGGTTCTCGGAATGACGTGAGGGTTTTCTCCGTTAGAGAGCTTTACACGATCACTGCCTGCTATCTTTTCGGTTTCGCGGGGTTCTGCTTGAACCCCGAGAAAAATCCCTAACCCGGAGAGGTTTTGCAAGGCGCGGCTTAATCTGTCAGATGTCCAAAGCTCCCCCTCAAGATGTGCGACTTCCCGTTTGAGGACGTGTTGTTTCACAACGTCCGTATCGCCTTCAAAATAGAATTTACCGAATGTTACTTGTTCACCCTCTGTCTCCACAGTAAGATTGAGGATACCGTGTTCAAATACCTCAAGATGTGTCGGCTCCTGGTTGAGTGTATAGCGTGGATTGCCCTCAATATCTTGGATGCTCCAGCGGTTACCGACATTCGTGGCTATGGAAAGTCCTGTGAGTGTCAGATTGTGCTTTTTAAATTCATCGCGAATTTCCAAAGGGAGGTTACCCTCCGAAAGAGATTCTGAAAAATTACCTTCTACTTCAAAAACTGCAGTTTCTGTTTCAGGCACGTAAGTCTCATTAACCTTTGCGTGTCTATATCCGCGTTCATGGTACGCATTACGGACTGCCTCTTGGTAGACAGTTCTTTCAAACACAGCATTCGGTTGTGGAAACTGAAGTTCGCTTTCCAAGCGTTTTAGGAGCGTGGCAGTATCTATCGCGCGATTACCACTGATGACACATCGGTGAATCAACTCTTTGCGGTCCTCAAAAATTGAGACATGTATTTCGACTTCGCCAATGTTTCGGTTGTTCGGAGGCTGCTTTTTAGGTGTTATTTTAATGACTCTGTTAGGGTAACCCGCTCTCTCGTATAAAATATGAAGGCGATGTTCATCTGTCTCAAGGTCGTCTTCATAAAAAAAGCGTTTCTGTTCGCGTCGCGATAGGAGTCTGGCAACAATATTGGAGATTCGCAGACTCCCCAGAAGTCCGACTGTCGGTTTCACTGTCATTTCTCGGAGTAAGTCCGCGTCCGGAAAGGCGCGGTTCCCAGAAAAAGATACACGCGTAACCCTATAACGGTTCCCAGGATTAATCGTCAGTTGAACGCTAAAGGCATCCGAAGCTTTCTCCTCGACAGTCGTTCCATGATAACCTTCGTCTTTGAAATACGCTTTTATCCGTCCTGCCCACAAAGAAGGTGCCCCCGTACTTATCGCCTCGGCTATATCTGCTGTGAAGGTATCTTGTTCGGATAAAGAGAGTTCACCGGTCCCCGAAACGAAATTAAACTCGACCTGCTTGCCTTCATTAATGTCAAACTGCAACAGACCCGTTTCAGCAGTAAAGGTCGGCACGATGCTGGCAGTCGGATAGTTGTTTTTACGGTAGAGTGCTTCCATTGCTGCCACATCAGTGTTAACATCAATGTTATTGTAAACCGGATAGCGTATGCTGAAGCCACAAGCACGTTTGAGGCGGTTGGTCGAGATAGCGAAATTCCCCTGAATTTGCAACCTTTTGATCGTTGACGGAGCCCCCGGGGTTATCTGATAGGTTAATACGCCAGCTTCGGTAAGGGTATCGGCAACCGTGACTTGCGCATCAAAATATCCATGGTCTCGGCAAATCCGTTTGATATAGATAATATCGGCTTTGGCAATCGCGGGGACATATCTCCCCCCCGGCTTTGATTTTACCGCATTTTCAATAGCTGCTCTGAATTGGCTCGGCGGGATGCCGGCGATAACAACCGCTTTAATGAGATCAAAGGATGTCAGTTGGTAGGTTAGCGCAACGCCATTGCGGTGCTCCTGTGCGTAAACATGGATTTGGGAATATTGCTGTGTCGCGTAGAGTCTCTTAATACTCTGTTGAATTGCGTACGGAGACAATTTGTCCTCAACATTTACCGAGGTCTGCTTGCTGAGCGCGTTGTATTGTTCTGTCGTTTCGGCTATGACTTCTGTATCAATATGGTACTCGATTTTGTCTATGCGCGCTGCATCAAAAGCCTGGCGCATCGCGAATTTTTCCGCCCTTATATCACCTGACGTTTCGGCTGTTTCACTTGCTTCTAAAGATTGAACAAGCAAACAGCATAACATTACGATGAAGAAGTTCCATGCTACTAATGAGCACTTTATGCGCAACCTATACATTTTATTTTTCGGAGCGTGTCGGATTAAAAACGCCCCTTTATCTCAAAACCGACCCCATATTCGCCTTTTTCGTTGTTCTCAATTTTAATGGACATGTTTTTTCTGAGTTGATATTCTGCGCTGACGGACCGCGCATCTTCATCATGCGGACGGTGAAAATTAAACGTGAAGCCCCAGAAAGCACGCGAAAATGCAGCGTTGCGGATAAGAAACGTCATAATCTCCTCATGTGAGAGGATTTCAGGCGCGTTCGGTGCACTCAAAACAAACGCTGGGTTCTTTAAGGTACCAGTCAGACTCGCGTTAATCTCAAGATCAACGGTGCTTTGGTCTCTCGGCAGGACACCGCGAATACGATCCGGTGTTCGGAGAAAGATATTGAGTTCTGGATCAAATTCGCTGGTGCTTCCGTTGGTAATTCTTGAGCCTTCAATAAATTCAAAGGTCTGTGGAACAAGTCCAATTTTACCACTGCGCACTGAAACAGTTCCATTGAAAACCGGATTTTGAATCGGACCGATGAGTTTACCGCCGGAACTGGAAATTTCAATGTCTGTCGGGCCCGTGATAGATGAGCGCACATGAAAATTATCAGGAATATCAATATCAACATCCAAACGTAAATCGCGAAGAATCGGATAATCCAATATAACGTCTACCTCGGTTACGGAGGTCCCCGCGAACCAATCGACAACTGCCGCCCAGTTTTGTTCATAATACCCCTGACTGATATTCAGGTTGCCTGTTAAAGACGGATCATCAAATCCACCGCGTAGGTGTAATTGCGTCGGATTGGAACCGAGTTGAATTTGATACTTTCCGAATTGTTCAAAAAGTGCCGATGAGATGCTGGTCTGCAAATCCATCGTCGGCGGATTTTCCCATACACGGCCATCGGCGGGTGCCTTGACGCTGCCGGTCATCGAAAAAGCACCATCGTTCAACACACCTTCAAGCTGTTCAACGGTCGCGCCTTGCTCTGATAACGCAATTCTGCCTGTTGTCTCTTTAACATAAATGCCGGCTTCCGAAAGTTCAAACCCTATATCGTCGAAACGCACAGCCCCTTCGACTTGTGGCCTCTCCATCGTCCCATTGAGTACGACATAGACTTGACTCGTCCCTGTCGGAGCTCCCAGACCCGGTACTAAGTAGCGTAGGATGTCAAGATTATCGACTTTAATATCCAAGATACCGTCCATCTCTGTCTGTAGGAGTTCCTGCCAAACCGCTTCTGGTGACCGTTGCAGTGCCGTTAGAAACGGGGTTATCTCAAGGTGATAAGGCATCGTCCATGAAAAAGTAAGGAGATTTCCACCGAACGTCGCTTCAACATACCGTTTTTTTGAGATTTCCCATTTCCCGTTCTGATACCGAATTCGCCATCGCAGGTCAATCGGGATGTCATGCAGGTAGAGTTCCGCGGGTTCAGACTTGTGTCGTCGCAAAGTTATCTTCGGGTTTTCGCTGGTGCCGCTCATCTGTAAACTGCCCGACAACGCACCCGTAATCCGATAAGGCGCGGGCCAAGTACGGGTTAACGCTTCGACATTAAAATTATTAAACCGCAGTGCCGCGTCAAATTCTCCATTTATCGACCATTGACTTTCGGCATCAATGCTGAGTGTTGTTTTCGCGTTTTCAACTGTGTGGACGTTGCCGGCAACATCTTCTGGCTTCTCATCTTCAGCGGTAAACGTCTGCTTGACCGGAAAGGTGTACTGATTTTCAAGGGTAAACGCTTTCGGTAAAGTTATTGTTCCCGCGTTCAGCATTATCTGAATGGGACTCGGATCTTGGAAGTCATACGGCTGATCGAGTGCCTTAAAGATGAGACGGACACTGTTAATGGATAGTTTGGCGTTTGCGACTGCTACAATATCCGCGAGTGAAGGCACCTCTCGAATGTGTGGAAATGGTGTCCTTTCGCCTTTTGTCAGAAAACTGTCAAGAGGCACTCTTAATTCATTGAGCGTCGTACTCAGATGGCCCTCAACTTCTTCCAACACTTCTGGTGGCAGCGCATGCTGAACCGTTGAACCGAGCGGGAATAGTTCAAATTTCAAGCCTTTTAGTGTGAAATTTTTAGGTGTTAATCCGTCTAATGCCAATTGCCCCTGCTGAAGCATACAGTAACCTGTCCCTATATCAAAGTCGAGTTTTTTAAGATCAATCGCATCTTCGCGAGCACTAAGTTCGACCTTCACGTTCCGAATCGGTTCGTGGAAATCCTTTAAATAAAGCTGCAACGCCTCAAGCGATACAGTCCCCGTTATGTGAGGATCGCAGCTTGTGCCTTTTAGGGCTAAATCTATATCAACCGTGCCGTCTCCCTCTGGAAAGAGGAGATCACTGCCCGGGAAAAAGTCAAGCGGTAGTTCCTTACCCTGAAAACTAACATCAATCGGTTCATCGGGAAACCGATCCGGTAGGTCTATCCCCACGAATGCCAAATTGAACGGAATGAAACCGGTAATAGTTGAGACACCCGCACGGTTCTTTATCTCAATCCGTTCGAGTATTATGCGTTCATCACGGTACTCGACTTTTCCGTTCCATTCCATCTCGCTGATGTCGCCGCGCCACTCTGTTGTGATCTCCGGCGCCTCAAAAGTTCCTGTGATATCAATATTTGCCGTTGTCACCATTTCAGGCGATTTCAGTGCTAAGCGGAGATGGGCAGTCAGGGCCCCTCGTTCCGATTGGAATTTGAGCGGTGTTGTGTTGGTACAATTAATACCATATCCCTGAAAATTCAACGCATTCACTTCACCGATGATTGAGACTTCGTCTGGCCGCAGGCGCCCTTTACCGCTGAGTTTAGCATGCCCAGAAACGGTGCCGCGGAAGGGTGGGACTTGTCCTGACAACACGGTCGCAAAATCAGCAATCCCCAGTTCAGATACTGACACATCCATCGCAAATTGATGTGCCGCTGCGTCTTGCGTTGAGAATGAGGCATCTCCTTGGACCGTGTAGCTGCCATCACCGATCCGTCCGTCTGCCTCGACCGATTGGATATTTAGCGCATCCGAATTAAGAGTAGCAGTCGCATACAGACTTTCCAATGTGATCGGGTCTACGTTAGCCATGAGGCGAATCGGGTGCTGCGTTTCCGTTCGCGCATTTAGAGTCATAACAGTTTCAGCGGGAGTGCCAGTGATGTCTATTGAAGCCGCTAACACGCCGCCTGTGAGGTCCTCACGCTTAATGCTATTTGCGGAAGCCTCTGCTATGAGTGCCGCAAACGTTGTGAGTGCCAATTCACGGGCGTTGACGCTAAAGTTTAACTGCGAATTGTTTATATCTTTAGAGTGAACATTTATCTCACCGCCTATATCTACGGGATTGCCCAAAAGTTTCAAAGCAGTCTTCTCAAAGCGCATTAAGTCGTCTCGGTATACGATCGCGCCGTCTGCATCACTGATGCGAATATCACCCACTTCTGTTTTTAAATCCAATGTCGGAATTTTCCAGTCCAACGCGACCTCTGGTTGTTTGGCCGTGCCAGTGACTGTTGCAGTATAACGACCGCTCCCAACTTTTAGCATAGCAGACGGAAGTCCCAACGCTGCGCCAAAGGGTGCCAGTCCGAAGCCATCAGATTTCGCTTCAAAATCCATCACCTCGCCCTTTGCATTATAGGTCCCTGTGAGTTCCATAAAAGGGGATGCGTCTTCTAATGTCCTTAGAGAAAGGGCATCAATAGTCCATTTGTCATCTTTGAGGAACAATTGAATTTGCCCGGCATTTGTAAATGGAGTCTTGTGGCCTTTTGGATTTTCGTAGTAAAGTTGGCTGGTGTCAATTTTGATGTCAACATCGTAAGGGTAAACCCGCTGATCGCTTTTGTTCTCATCCGTTGGTGCAAGATCTGTGACTGTGCCTCTGATTTCAGCGCGTCCATTAGCAGTCCCCGCGACCGCCTCAAGTACCGGATGCAAGATACGCAGAATCGGTTTAACTTCAAGTGCCTCACTCTTGACCTCGAATTCATAAGAATTATCAGGGTCCATACTCACATAACCCTGAATCTGACCGTTAAACCCACTGCCCGTAAAATCAAAACGATCCGGTTCACCCGTAATATCTGTTAGTTCTACGAGTGTGCCGTGCAGGGACGCATCCCCAAGTGGATGCTGAGTCTCACCTCCGTTGTCTAAGAAGGTTATGTCCGAGAAATCCAGTTCGACCTGAAAGTCAGCACTTTCCGGTTTTTTTAGCGTGCCGACGACCCGAACATCAAATTGCCCGCCAAAGGGGAAATCGGAGATGTTTGCTGCGCTTGCAAGTGCTTGAAAATTCACAGGTGCCTCGCTTTCAAGCAACAGATCGTAATCGGCATTCGAGGCTACTGAAACATTGAGCGTAACTTTCTGACCGCGGGTGGTTATCTCGCAGTTGGGAAGATCGATGTTGTAATCCTCAATGCGTAACGGCAGCGTTAGCGGATCCAAATGGATACCCCACGCCTCGCCTTTGGTGACACTGAAATCTGCCCTGCCATCAAGGTTCTTGAGCGTGCCATCTAATTTGAGTTCACCTCTAACTTCACCCTTTACCGGATATTCCGCACCTAACAATACACGCTTATAGTGTTGGGCGTAAACGGGGGCTGCGACGATGCTAAATTCCGCCGGGAAATCGCCTTCAACATCCACAACACCCCTAATTGTGGTCCGGCTCTCATAATCTGTCACAATCTCTTTTTCCGTGTTTTTGGTGAGCAGACCGTTTTCGATGAATACTTGTCCCTCTTGATAATCAAGATTGCCTACTAAAGCGCCAATCGGGATGTCATTAAAACTCGCGTTCGGGATTTTCATAGAACCCGCCAAGGTGCCGTCCAATGACAACTTCGCTGTGTATTCTCCTGTTCCACCGAGAGCCGCACTGTCGACAATTTTCATCAGATCGTTAAAGTTAATACCTGACATCCGGAGGTCCAAAGCATCTTGTTCCGCTAACGGGAAGGGACCCGTGATGTTAATCTCGGTTTCATCAAGGTTGCCATCGACTTTCAATTCACCCGAATCAATCGTGCAGCGCAGTGTTGAATCCGAAAGTGCTACCGTATTGAGGACAGTCTCTGTTATTTCTATTTTGCTATTGAGATTGAGTGTTGAAAGGTCTGTGCTACTTCCGTTGAACGTGGCGTTTCCTGAGAGGTGTCCGGTGCTGTCTACAAGGAATTCGGGGAGCTGAGCGAACATTGACAGCAGGGGTATGAGTTGCGCATTCGTTGCCTCCCACTGTCCTGTATAAGCAAGCGGGTGTGTTGTCAGTTGCTGAAGTTGTTTTATCACATTACCTTCGAGTCCGTTTTGGAGGCCGATACTTCCGCTACCGGTCAAGGTGCCGTCAGCGATCTGTGCGTTAAAGGTTTTTAGCGTGAATGTTGGGATCGGATGTAAATTGAAATCGGCATCAATTTTTAGGTCTGTCAGGGCAATTTGTCTACCGTGTTCAGCTTGTGTCATAGAAAGCGTTGGAGTTTCTACAGAAAGTGCAGCGGCGAAGCTGGAATCGAGGTTTCCGTTTGCCGTTATCCTACCTTTTACAATACTTTCAAGTTCAGTGCCTTCGCCGAAAAACTGCTCGACATCTGCGGCATCCAATCGCTGTAAATCAAGGTCAATTGACCAATAATTACCGGTTGATCTATACGGAAATTGCGCTGCAGCTACCAATCTTGAGTTGCCAAAGTCTAACCGGAGTGTATCCAATCGGCTACGCGTCGCTGAAATCTCAAAATCAACTTCAAACCTATCAATCGGTGTTTCGGAACCGTTAAACTTAAAACTGCCAGCCTCGATGCTTAAATCGCCCCTATGATTCCAAGTATCCTTCCAGGTATCAAGAGGGCCATTCAGCGTAAGCGTGATGCCTTGAACACTTATCTCAAGGTCTCTTTGTATATCCGTGTAATGAATTTTCCCGTGACTCAGTTCAACCTTTTTGATGGCGAAACCGAATTGTGGAGCGTCGTCCCTTGATGGATCCTCTTCCCTTGATGGATCCTCTCGAAAAATATTCGACAGATTGAGAGTGCTATCAGGGGCGTGTTTGGCATGAATTTCCGGCGCATCTACCGTCAGTTCCCTAACCTCGAATTTGCGTGTGAGCAGCCCCAGCCAATTGTATTTGAGTACAACGTTCCCTGTGGAAATGACCGGTTCGCCTTCTTTCAATATTTTAACGCCGCCAATGGTAACATTCCCGAAGATACTGCCTTTTATCTCGCCAATTTCTGCCGTGTAGTCCTTTGCTATCCGACTTTCCAGTTCTGACGCAAGCCGTGTTTCTACCAAATTCAGGAAAGCATCTGAACGAAGAAAGAAAAAAGTCCCGCAGAGTGCAAGGATAATAAATATTCCGAGGAAAATAGATATTCTTTGTATCTTTTTTCGCATGTCTGTTTTCCTATAAGATCGCCTCAAGTTTCAAAGGTTTCATGCGCTTCCGCTACGACCTCAGCCGTCGTTTGTTGGGGTTGAACGTCCTTTTCGAGGGCACGCTCTCGCGTATCGGGTTCAATCGTGAGCCAAAGCAGATACTCAATATTTCCGATGTCTTTGTGGATCGGCGAATAGGTCAACCCTCTCACCGTAGCTCCAAGTTTATCCGTAACAAAAACACTGAGATTCTCTATTGTCTCAATATGCACCTGTTTATCAGCCACAATCCCACCTTTTTTTACATGAACTTTTCCGGCTTCAAACTGCGGCTTGAGAAGGGCAATAATATTATAGTTGTCGTTTCGGTTTGCCTCGCAGTGAGAGTTATCGGTTAAAGAGGACTCTGATTCAGTCAATCCACCTCTTAACTGACGACTGACGACTGACGACTGATAACTATTCCCCTGTGTCAGAATTTTGATGATACTCGGTAGTACCGTCCGCAGCGAAATAAAAGAGACATCAATCACGGCGATAGAGATAAAATCTTCGCTATCGTTCAGTACAGATGTCTTTAAAAGTGTTGGGGTTAAATGTCGGATATTCGTTTTCTCGATCGACTGAACCTGTGGATGCGTCCGGAGTTTCCAAGCGAGTTGCCCGTAACCGACATCAACGGCATAGACAAATTTTGCGCCGTGCTGAAGGAGGCAGTCTGTGAATCCGCCTGTTGACGCGCCTACGTCAAGCGCAACTCTATTTTTCACATCTACATCAAAGAGAGATAACGCCTTCTCCAACTTAAACCCACCGCGACTGACATATCGCTGTGGTGCCTGAACAACGACCTTCGCATCGGCAGAAACCCGCTGCCCGGGCTTAATTTGGGTGTTCCCGTTAAGGGTTACAGCACCCGCAAGGATAAGCCGTTTCGCCTGCTCTCGGCTCTCCGCTAAGCCCTGTTCTACCAGAAAGATGTCTATCCGTTGCATTTTTTTGTCCGTAGGGGTTGGGAATGTAATACAAGGAATGGATTCAGTCTATTCCCAGACTGAATCCCCCAACCCGTAGCGACGAGGCAACCTCGCCCCTACGCTATCATTTTCCGCGCAGCGCGAACAACAGCGTCGGCATCGCATTCGTAAAGCGCGTGAAGGTGCTGGACATCACCGTGCTCAATAAATTCGTCGGGAATACCGAGATTGGTAACTTGGACGTTTGCTATACCCGCTGCGGCGAGTGCCTCCAACACCGCACTGCCGAAAC
The DNA here is from genome assembly GCA_964593655.1 of uncultured bacterium. Lineage (GTDB taxonomy): Bacteria > Poribacteria > WGA-4E > WGA-4E > WGA-3G > WGA-3G. The sequence continues at coordinate 14,215 of CAZQIP010000035.1, forward strand.
CACCCATTATCACACCGTCTTCAATCGTAATTACTTTGCCGATACGTTCCGCAAGTGGTAGAATCGTTGCAGTATCTAACGGTTTTACAAATCTCGCGTTGACAACCGCCGTTGAAATTCCAATATTATCCAATGTTTGCGCGGCTTCAAGTGCCGGATAAACCCGGTTACCAATCGCGATGACAAGCACATCTTCACCCTTTCTGACGATCTCACTTTCACCGATAGGCAATGCCTCTGGTTCCGCCGCGATCTTTACACCGACCCCAGTCCCTCTCGGATAGCGGAACGCAATGGGGCCATCTTCATAAGCGAGCGCGGTTTTTACCATAGATTGTAATTCGTTCTCATCTTTCGGTGCCATGACGACCATGTTTGGAATAGAGCGCAGGTATGCGAAATCGAAAACACCGTGATGCGTCGGACCGTCTGCACCGACAAGCCCGCTTCTATCCAACGCAAAGATGACAGGAAGGTTTTGGATGCAGACATCGTGTAACACTTGGTCATAACTCCGCTGGAGGAAAGTAGAGTAAATAGCCGCGACAGGACGCATGCCTTGTGCTGCAAGTCCGCTCGCGAACGTAACAGCACACTGCTCTGCCAATCCGATGTCAAAACACCGGCTCGGATACGCGTTCGCAAACTTATCAAGTCCTGTCCCGCCCGGCATGGCTGCTGTCACGCCGACGACCCGGGCATCGCGCTTCGCTAATTCAATGAGCGTTCGGCTGAAGACCTCTGTGTAGGTAGGGGTCGGCGGTTTCGGTTTGATCGTTTTTCCAGTTTTCAGGTTGAAAGGACCGCTGACGCTGTAGAACCCGACCGGATCCTCTTCTGCCGGTGCATAGCCGCGTCCCTTTTCGGTTACGACGTGAAGCAAGATAGGACCCGACAAACTGCGGATGCCTGTCAGCACTGGAATGAGTGCCTCTAAATCGTTGCCATCGAGGGGACCGAAATAACGGAACCCGAATTCCTCAAATAACGTCCCTGGTTTCAATGAAGCCTCAATTTTACGCGCGATCTGCTTCGCATCTGCTGGCATTAAGTTCAGCAACTCTTTGACACGGGAGCGGAGAAGGTTATATCGCGGTGAACTCGTGACTTTATGAAAGTGCTTTGAGAACGCCCCGACAGTCGCGGAGATGGACATATTGTTATCATTGAGGATAACGAGCATATCATTCTTGAAGTCACCGGCGGTGTTCAACGCTTCAAATGCCATCCCCCCCGTCAAACCGCCATCCCCGATGATAGCAACGACTTTATAAGTCTCATTAATCAGGTCTCGGGCGGTCGCAATCCCTAACGCAGCGGCGATAGAGGTGCTGGAATGCCCGGCACCAAAAACGTCATATTCACTCTCCGCTCTGCTGAGAAAACCGCTGATGCCACCACTCTGCCTCAGCGTTGGAAACGCATCGCGTCTGCCAGTCAGCAGTTTGTGCGGATACGCCTGATGACCGATGTCCCAGATGACTTTATCGCGGGGTGTGTCAAATACTTTATGCAAGGCTATTGCCAATTCAACTGTCCCGAAGTTCGGCGCAAAATGACCCGGATGCTCGGATAAAACTCTGAGTAGATAGGCGCGCATCTCCTCAGCCAGTGCTTCAAGTTCGCTAATCTCCAGTTTTTTCAGGTCCGCTGGGCTATTAATTTTTTCTAAGAACATGTTTTTTTATCCTATGGAGTTATAAGTTATAAGTTAAGGACTGGACTTCAAAAGGAACGGCTCTCCTCTTAACCAACAACTTATAACCAATAACTATTAACTGTCTATGATTTATCTGTTTTAAGAACGTTTTCTACCCGCTGCTCAGCGTTTTCGAGCATCTCCCGACACGATGAAACCAAGCCGACACCTTCCTCAAAGAGTTTGAGAGAATCCTCAAGCGGCAGTTCGTTGCCCGCTTCAAGCTTATCAACGATTTCAGTCAGTTTTGCGAGTTTTTCTTCAAAAGTCATATTTGATCTCCGTTAGGTTGTATTTATATTATATGACAAGAAAGCGCGCAATTAGGAGGCAGCAGCTATAGACTTCCCTCTATCATCAATATCCGGATCTGGCGACTTTGCTAACTTTTGTGCAACAAGTGCGTGAAGGCTGATCCCAGCATTAGCAGCCTCGTTTTTCAGCATCTGATAAAGTTGCGCATCAACGAGGAGATTAACCTGCCCCATGTTCACTTCTCGCGATGGAGCTTGTGGAATAGGTTCACGATGTTTTTGATAACTCTCCTTAACGCCTTTCCAAGCCATTGCGAGCTCTTTCAAGGCACTCTCTGGCGTATCTGAAAATGCTGACACATTCGGCATCTCAACAAAATGGGCTAAATAATCACCATCTTCATCAAGAAATACGTTTACAGTGAATCCGTCAAACACATTTTTATCCATTTCCGTCTCCTTGGTCGTATTGTCTGATAAATTCTTTTACCTGATACCCTTTTGCTTCTGCCTTTTTAGGTTGAATCGGGAGCCGATAGCCTTGTGGTGAATACCAGATGCGATGACTGCCACTTTGGTGATCAAATGTCCATCCACATTGGGCAAGCAAAGTTTCAAACTCACGAAAGCGTAGGCTATTTGGGTTATTTCTCGCCTTCGCTAATAGTCTATCTTTTCTCCTCATAGATATCCCTTGGATGCTGAGGCCTTAGATGGTATCTCTAATAGAAAGAATTCGGTCAGGAAATTATGGTCAATCATTGCCTACATCTAATCAGTTTCTTTTTCACTGAGTTGATGTTCTAACAGAAATTCTTCAACCCGACAAGCGAGATGCCCCTCTACCAACTGAACCTCGATTCTATCGCCAACGGATACCTGTTCAGCTGTTGTTAATACCTCGCCGTCTGTTTTTCGACTGATACTATACCCACGTTTCAACGTCGCTAACGGACTCAAAGCATCAAGCCGCTGGGCAAGTGTGTGAAGTCTGTTTTCACTATCAGAAAGGGTGCGTCCTACAGCTGATCGACACGCCACATCTAAGGTGTCTACTGTTTGGTAAAGTTGATAGATAGCATCCCTACGCTGCGCCGGGGCAAGTCGCGTCTCCAGGTCTTGGATCCGTGTTGCGTTGCCATTCAATTGGTTCTGAATTGTTGTGCGCAACCGCGCATCAAAACCGTCTAATTGTACGAAAAGTTCATCCTGATCTGGTACGATATGTTCAATAGCTGCCGACGGAGTCGGTGCTCGGCGGTCTGCCACCATATCCGAGATGGTGTAATCCGTCTCGTGTCCGACTGCCGACACAACTGGAATCGTGGACGCAAAAATCGCACGCGCAACTATCTCCTCGTTGAATGCCCAGAGATCCTCAATCGAACCACCGCCACGACCGACGATGAGGACATCTATATCGTCTCGCGTGTTCATGACCTGCAGTGCATTGGTGATCCCCTTCGGGGCACCGTCGCCTTGGACAAGCGTCGGATGGAGCAACACTTCAGCTAACGGATACCGTTTGTGAAGTTGCTTGCAGATGTCTTGAAACGCTGCGCCTGTCTCTGATGTGACGATGCCGATCTTCCGCGGGTATCTTGGTAACGGCTTTTTGTAGATGTCATCAAACAACCCTTCGTCTGCAAGGCGTTGCTTCAATGCTTCGTAGGCTCTTTGCAACGCCCCGATGCCAACCGGTTCCACGTTTCGACCAACAATCTGATATTGCCCCCTCGCCGAATAGAGGCTCAGCTGCCCTTGTACGATGACCTCTTCACCGTCTTTCGGTAAGAATTTGAGGCGGGTCGCATCACTCCGAAAAATGGCAACGGAGATCTGATGGTTACCCTCTTTGAGCGTGAAATAGACGTGGCCAGCACCGGAGCGACTGTAATTGGATACTTCTCCCTGGACCCATACATTCTGAAATTCTGGTTGTTCGTCTATCAGTTGTTTCAGCAGGTTCGTTATTTCACTGACACTACGGACAATTTTTGTGGGTATCGAAAATTCTAATTGCATATCCATTTAACGGAAACCTATGGTGCGTGTTTAGTGCTGACAACCAAAGCCTCTCTTGCTGACAGCCGACAGCTGACAGCCAATTAATATTGCGCTTGCAGCGGCACGATGCTCACTGCTAACCCTGTTTTTTCGTCTAATTCAATCTCAGCACCGCAAAGTTTCACATTGCCTTTAGCGACGGTGAAGCGCGTCGGCATCATCGTCAAAAACCGTTCAAGTACAAAATCTGTGCGGGTCCCAATCACCGAATCGTAGGGACCCGTCATACCAACATCCGTAATATAAGCCGTGCCCTGCGGGAGAACGCGCGCGTCCGCTGTTGGAACATGTGTGTGTGTCCCAATCACCGCGCCGACCCGACCATCCGCGTGCCAGCCCATCGCGATCTTCTCGGAGGTCGCTTCTGCATGAAAGTCGAGAAGGATATACGGTGTCACCGCTTTGACTTCAGGTAAAATAGCGTTGAGCGCGTGGAACGGGTTGGTGTATGGACTCATGAAAATCTGTCCGGCGAGGTTGATAACACCGAGTTGGGTCTGGCCATCTGCGGAGGCAACAATGGTTACACCGCGCCCGGCCACTTCGGTCGGATAGTTCGCGGGCCGTATCAGCTGCGGTGTTGTTTCTATAAAACGGAAAATTTCTCTGTTATCCCAGACGTGGTTGCCAGTTGTAATCGCGGAGACACCTGATGCCAAAAGTTGATCAACAATGTCAAACGTTAACCCTTTCCCGCCTGCTGCGTTCTCTCCGTTAGCGACAATGAAATCGTATGTGTCCCGATGCGCTTCCAGAAATTTTGTTGTTGCCGCTCTGCCCGGATTTCCGACGATATCTCCGATAAACAATATTTTCATTTTCCCCTATCACTTTCGTATAAATGGTTGTCAGTTGTCGGTTCGGTTTTTCTGCGAAAAACCTTTCAGTACTCGGTTAAAGAGAGGTTTGATGAATCAGAGTCCTCTGTAACCAAGAACCGAAAGCGAAGCATACCGATAACCGATAACTATTTATGCTTCTAACGCTGTAAGCGTGAAAACGGATGCGAATGAACATCCGAGTTCCTTAATTTTCGCTTCACCGCCTGCTTGCCGATCAATGACCGCTACAACATGTTCCACTATATACCCCTCTGCGCGAATCTGTTCAATCGATGTGCAGACCTGTCCCGCTGTCGTAATCACATCTTCTATCACGACGAGTGTGCTACCTTCCTTAACACCGCCCTCTATAAGATTACAGGTGCCATAAGTCTTCGCTTCTTTGCGGACGTAAAAGCACGGAATTCCTGTTTGCAGCGAAAGTGCTGTCGCGAGCGGGATACCGCCTAATTCCAGACCTGCTAAACCGCCACAGTCCGATGGGAGCAATTTCGCCATCTCTGCGGCGATTGCGGTAAGCAGGGCAGGGTTACTCTCGAATCGGTATTTATCCCAGTAGAAGTTACTGATATGCCCTGAACGGAGTTTGAATTCACCTGTGAGATACGAAGCCTCACGAATCTGTTTTGCGAGTTCTGTTTTTGTCATTGTTTATAGTTGTCAGTGTTGAAGTTACTAGTGACCAGTTACCAGTGGCCAGTTAAAGAGGTCTCTTTTAGAAGTTACCAGTAGCCAGTTAAAGCGGAATAAGATTCAGTCGCAACCCTCTTTTCTGGTAACTGGTAACTGGTCACTGAAAACTATTAAAACACCTCAATATGTGCGGCTTCTCCCGCTACGACTTCTCCAATGACAGCGGCTTCTGGGCAATCGGCAGCACGGAGTTCGGCTACCGCCGCATCGGCATTCTCGGCAGGCAGTGAAAACAGCAGACCGCCAGACGTTTCCGCTTCCATCAGGATATGACGCATCGCCTCGCTATCCGTGTGGAACGTGACTTTGTCGGCGAGGAACGTCATATTCGCAAGATAGGCTTGCGTGTAAGTGTCCCGTGCGACGAGGGCGGGGGCATCTTCAAAGTAAGGCACGGCTTTGCTATCTATCTTAAGATGGGCATCATTGCCCGCCGCCATCTCCGACGCGTGTCCTAACAACCCGTATCCTGTGACATCCGTGCAAGCGCTCGCACCATACTTCAGCATCACCGTCGAAGCAGAGGCGTTGAGCCGAGTCATTGATTCAACGACTTGCGGTAACACCGCATCGCTAATCTTATCAAACTTCAAGCCTGTGGTCAGGATACCGATACCGAGGTTTTTGGTTAAAATGAGGACATCCCCCGGACGCGCCCCGTAATTCTTGACGAATTTTTCTGGATGCACGATACCGGTTACAGAGAGCCCGTACATCAATTCTGGCGCATCTACCGTATGCCCACCGACAAGCGCAGCTCCGGCTTCAATGGCTTTTTCAGTGCCACCTCTGACAATATCACCGAGAATTGAGAGTGCTAAATCCGCCTTGGGCCAGCAGGTGATATTCAACGCCGTTTTCGGAACGCCGCCCATACTGTAGACATCGCTCAGTGAGTTCGTCGCGGCGATCGCACCGAATGTATACGGGTCGTCAACGATCGGTGTGAAATAGTCAACCGTATTGACGAGTGCAAGGTCATCAGAGATACGGTAAATTCCGGCATCGTCAGAGGTTTCCGTGCCAACAAGGAGGTTCGGGTCGGTGGATTTCGGGATGTTCTCTAAAATGTGCGCAAGCTCCCCCGGAGCCAATTTGGACGCTCACCCCGCGCATTTCACGGTCGCAGTTAAACGGATCTTCTGTTGTGTCATTTTTTTAACTATTCCCTAACGGGTTCGGTCAACAATGTTTAGGCATAGAACGCCCCACGGCGTAACTCGCACTGCGCCGTTATCGCAGTGCTGCTATTTTTCGTGTAAGACCGCGCAGTTACTGCAGATCTTCCAAGACAGATTTTACGTACGCCACGCTCCTGCCATCTTGATGGAACTGGTCACCGTCGCGGATGCCCTCAATCGCCAGATAGCCGTCGTAGCCAGCATCAAGCACCGCCGCAATCGCAAAGCGGTAGTCGATTTCACCGTCGGGCAGTGGTGTCTGGACGTAGATAGCCGTCTCTAAATCTGGGATATGTACCCGATAGAGGCTTTTGCAATGCCAATAGTTGACATGCGGGGCAACCGCTGTGATTGCGGCTTCGCACGTCTCCTCTGGGATGTCGTAAGTCCAGTAGATATTACCTAAATCTGGATTTATCCCAACGTTCGGCGCGTCGATTAACTCTAACAGTCGTAGCGTTGACGCACTGTTGTCCGCGATTGAATTTTGATGGATTTCTATGGAGATCTCAATGCCGAGATCTTCGGCAATAGCCGCGGCTTCACTCACAGCCTTGGCAGTCCGTTCGTAATCTGCATCATCCGCTTGACGGCTTGAGCCCTGCGAGACGGATTCACCACGATACGTACCTTTTCCACCCGGATCGTCGGGCGGTGTGGTGACTGTGGAATTAACAATACCGGCTCCCATCTTCGCCGCGAAGTGGGCGGCATCCACCATCCGTTGTTTGTTCGCTGCAGCGACTTGTGGGTCCCTTGCGGCTCCACCGCCACCGCGAATCGCGACACATGGCATACCTGCATCTTCGAGTTCTGAACGGAATGTTTCAAGTTCAGCGTCAGAGAGATTCATTCCAGGAAGTTCAATCCCGTCGAAGCCAATCTTTTTGGCATGTTCCAAAAACCGTTGGCGATCTGCCGTATCGGTCGGTAATCCACCGCCGTTATACGGATACGAGGCACATCGTCTAAAAGCGTAGGCAATTTTCATTCAAGGACTCCTTCAAATAAATAGGCTACAGCCTGCTGGAACTCTTCAAAGAGTTGAGGGTTTATAACCTCAATTGGCGCGTGCTGAGCTGTAATGTCTTGGACATCGGATTCGGTGTTTGCACGATTCTCCTGTGTAGATAGTTTAGCATACACCCCGCTTTTTTGTAAAGCAGCATCCCGGTCTGCGATCGCGCCGAGAATACTCCGATAATACCACGCTTGATCCTCGATACCACCGTGAAACCTTTCCCACACTTCATCACCGATGAGATCGTATTCGGAAATGATCGTCCGTAGGTTGTGGAGTTTGTCAGCGCACGTCACGACGCAGATTTCAGGGCTGGCGGTTCTTAACGCCTCAATCCGTTCCGTCTTACGGGCGCGCCACCGCAACGCTTTATTCTCTGAACAGCCGTCAACGATGTTGGCGATAGCCTCCCCAAAACGTTCCCGAATGAATTCCAACGTCAGATCGGTATCCTCGACTGTATCGTGCAAGATACCCGCAATAATCACCGCTTCGGCACATCCCGCCTCCATTAAAATGAGTCCGACAGCGTAAGGATGTGTGATGTAAGGCGTATCGGTGCCTTTCCGATATTGCCCTTGATGGGCTTCGGCTGCGATCTCTATCGCTTCTTCGATCTGATTTTTCCCAGTACCGTTCTGTGTCATATTTCTAAAGACGTATAGGTGCTACACAGAGACATTCGATGCTCCATTTTCTGATCGAATCTTCACCACCAGGCCCGGTAGGTGCGGTTTCCCAACCGCACCGGATCCTGAAAAAAAGGGCGAGAAACTCTATAATTTCTTAAAACTGAATGACTCTGAACCTTGGTAGAAAATTAAAGACTTAAACATTCTTAAATGATACACTATTTCCAGTGTAACCGTCAAGGTATTTTTGGAATGGTAACCAGTAACCAGTTAAGAACTCTCACTGTGGGGCACTCTTTAGCTGGCAACTGGCAACTGGCAACTGATAAAGGAAAACATTATGACAACAATCGCTATCGGCGGCATCATGCACGAATCGAATACGTTTAGCAACACACCCACCGATTTCGCTGCGTTCTCTCAGATCCATGCGAGCAATATACGCAACGTCTGGGGAGAGGCACATCATGAAATAGGAGGGTTTATTCAGGGAGCAACGGAATACGGTTATACGGCTTACCCGATGTTCATGACCTCGGCAACACCTGCAGGACGCGTAACAGATGACGCTTTCGACCGATTCACCGAGATGTTAATCCAGCACCTCAAAGCCGCCCCCAAACATGATGGACTCCTCCTTGCACTCCACGGCGCAATGGTCGTGGAGAGTTATCCCGACGGTGATGGCGAAGTCTTACGCCGACTCCGAGATGCATTTGGTCGAGATTTCCCGATTGTCGTTACGCTCGACCAGCACGCCAATGTTTCCGAACAGATGGTCACTGAATCGACTGCACTCGTGATTTACAAGACAACGCCGCATATCGATCAACGCCAACGCGGCCTACAAGCAGCGGAGCTCATGATGCGGATCCTCCGGGACGAAGTTACGCCGACGCAAGCACTCGCTAAACCACCGATGCTCCTGAATATCCGCTATCATAACACCAACGTACCACCGATGGAACCTATACTCACAGCAGCGAAACAACTCGAAACGCGGCCCGATGTCTTTGTCGCGAACGTTGCAGCAGGATACCCTTATGCCGATGTTTATGAAGTGGGTCCATCCTTTGTTGTCGTCACGGACGATAATCCACAACTTGCACAGACGGAAGCCGATCGGTTATCCGATATGTTGTGGAATGTCCACGGGCAACTGACACTTGATCTCCCCGATGCAGCGCAGGCAGTCGCGCAAGCCATCGCATCTGAACAACATCCGGTTATCCTTGTCGAGATGGGCGATAATATCGGCGGCGGTTCACCGGGGGATAGCACTTTCGTTTTGATGGAGTTGCAACGACAAGGCGCATCGGGGTTCGTCGTTGTGCTCTATGATCCCGCGGCTGTGCAAAGTTGTATTCAAGCCGGTGTCGGTGCGGATGTCGCTTTAGAGGTCGGCGGGAAAGCGGACAATTTGCACGGTGATCCTGTCGCAATTCAGGGCAAGGTACGTCTGATCCATGACGGACAATTTATTGAGACGCAACCTCGGCACGGTGGGCAGCGATACCACAATCAAGGGTTAACGACTGTCGTTGCTGTCGGTGATTCTCTCGTCGTGCTAACAAGTAGACGACAAACCCCGTTTAGTCTCCAGCAACTGCTAAGTCTCGGCATCGATCCGACAGCAATGCGGATGATTGTCGTCAAGGCAGCAGTTGCTTACCGCGCTGCTTATGAACCGATTGCGGGGCAGATTATTGAGGTAGACACACCCGGACTGACTGCAGTAAACCCGTTGCATTTTGAATATCACAACGTCCGCCGACCACTATTTCCGCTGGATTAAACGGTTATCTGAATCAGGACAAGATTCAACGAGAATCGCAGGATCAGGACATCATAGAACACCGGAATTAGAGAAAATTCCTTGTATTTTTAAACAAAACCGGTAGAAATCTGTCTAAGACATTGTAAATACCAACTTGGTATCCTAAAATGGGTGCAGTTTATTCAAACTCACCTACTTAACGCGAAACTCACGTAAAATGAGATTCATTTCTATAGGAGATTGAACGACATGAAAATTATATTAGTATTCACAGGATTTGTGTTGATGATAGCCTACTGTGTTATCGGCACAAGCGACATCGCACAGGCAGAGGAAGTCTTGGGAACAGGAACGGACTCACTGATAGGCGGCGACCTAACCGACCCAGAAGACAATGGCGAGCCTGACGCAGATAAGGGGTACGATGCCATTTTCTCATCTAACGAGGAACCCGGGTTCGGGGGCGGCGAATTTTCGTTTAACGTCTTTGATAACCGACTGGGTCCCATCAATGACAAATGGTGCTGCGGAAAGGGCGGCGGCATCCCAGATGAGGGGTTATGGGTAATGGCTGAGTTTGAGGAGCAATACGCATTGACACACTTCACCGTATCTTCAGCTAATGATGTTCCCGCACGGGACCCTACAGTGTGGGAGGTTCAAGGGTCGAACGACGGCAAGGATTTTGATACCATCTATGCTCACGACGGAGATAGCTTTTGGGATCAGCGCCTGCAAGTCGTCCTTTTTGAGGCGGGGGAAGATTACGACAAGCAAAAAACCGGATATCGGTTTTTTCGGCATGTTACTTTTGACACCGCATCGAACCCAGCTGGGGCGTATTTCCAAATCGGCGAAATTGAGTTCTTCGGCGACGATAGTTATCCCGTAGATCCTAAAACCAAGCTCGCGACCACCTGGGGACGCATCAAAAAAGCCCGATAAGCGCAAGCAAATATCGGACATTTTCTAAATCGGAAACCTGAATCCAGTCATAACTCGGTTTGGGTTTCCGTTTTTCATCAATCTTCGGGCAGGAGACCCCATGCTTTAGCCCCCTTCCCAGTAACGGGTGGGGACCCCGGGGTTGAATGCCCGCTCCTGTTTTTTCTTGACATTTCTATCAAGATGTGGTATGATATATGTATCACGTTGGCAGACATTTCAAGCGTAGTCTCTCGACTATGTGTCTGCCTACCCACTTGCAAGGGGTTAAAAGCGTGATACGTGAAACCCAATGAAAAGGAAACGAAAAAAGAAACAACGTCGCGGAACGTATAAATATCAGATACGCGAGCATCCTCAGCACTTGCGTCTGGGCAATATGCTTGACGACTTGTGTGATGTCCACAATCACTTTCTCAAACTCGAGAACCGATACTATCGTAGATACGGCAAGTATGCGGGACGTTATCGTTTGCAGCCACATCTGACGAAGTTACTTGAACGCACCCATAAGCATTGGACATGGATACCCCGCGATACTCTTGATGCTGTGATTATTCGTATCCATCTTTCCTTTGAAAACTTCTTTGATGTTCCTAAGTTCGGTCGTCCGAAACACAAGAAGCGTGGTAAATATCGTTCTGCGAAGTTTCAATCCGCTTATCTTCTTCGCTTATCTTCTTGAAGAAGGTCGTGTCCGTATCTCTTTTAAAGAATGGGATGCCCCTTCGCAGTCCTTCAAATTCAACAAACGTTGGTTTTCTTTCCATCAGCATCGTGATTGGAAAGGTGATGTTCGCTATATCCAAATCCTTCGCGATGCTGTCGGCACCTATTGGCTCTATGTTGTTACAGATGATGTCTCTAAAGAAGTCTTACCCGCAACAGGTGAAAGCGTTGGGGCAGACTTCGGTATGAAAGACGCATATCTTACACTTTCTACAGGCGAGAAGATACAATCGCCACAATTCTTGAAACAGTCCTTGAAAGCACTTCGATCTCTTAACAAAGCCTTCAGTCGTAAGGTTGTAGGATCGAATAACTGGTGGCGTTGTCTTCGTCAACTCACGCGACTCTACCGGCATATCTCCAACCAACGCAAAGATTGGCATTGGAAACTTGCCACAGACTTATGCCGAAGGTTTGACGCTATTGCTACAGAGAAACTCAACCTTAGAGGTATGAAGCGTCTCTGGGGACGGAAAGTCTCCGATCTTTCCTTTGGGCAGTTTGTTGAGATATTGAAGTTTAAGTGTTTCAAACATAAGCGTGAGTTCCTTCAAGCTGGACAATGGACTCCTACAACAAAACCTTGTTCGGATTGTGGGCATCACAACAAAGACCTTTCTCTTTCTGATAGGCAGTGGATATGTCCGGAATGTGGTTCGCACCACGATAGAGATATCAACGCTGCTATCAATATCTTGAGGGTTGCTCGTGGTCCCTCTGTGGAGCAGATGTAAGACGTTTCCTCGGAAACGCTAACTGCTACGAAGCACAAGCCCCTGCCTTTAGGCAGTGGGTGCCTTGAC
>CAZQIP010000036.1:0-5016 GCA_964593655.1 uncultured bacterium
CTCCTATATTGAAGGGTGGTATAATCCGCATCGCAGGCATTCTTCCATCGCCTACCAGGCGCCGATAGCTTATGAAAAGTTGCATCTATCACAGGCTTGATACACAAGCCCTCAATACTCCACTAAAGCGGGGTAACTCCAATAGACCGGAATTTCGTTTTCTGGAGTTTTCCTGAAGTAGAATTCAGCGTATTTCCATTTACTATCTTCCGTCCGTTGCCTGACAATTTCATACCAGGTGCGATCATAGGTCAGGAAGAATATCTGATAATCTGAGAAGTATTCTTCTAAAATGTCGATTACTGGCAGGCGGTTTGACATGTCCAGGCCGATTAGCACATCATCCATTGCCAGAATTTTCAGATCGCTTTCTGGCTGAATCAAAATTGACGAAAGGTAGATCGCAATAGCAATCGCGGACAATTTTGCTTCATTCAAGAAACGGTGATGTAAAGGGATGTCTCTGTCAAAGAATTTGACCTTCAAGAGTATCTGCTCACCATCAAGCACCTTGTTGTCGCGGTTATATGTGATACCCTGAAAGTCGAACTTGATGATAATATCGTGCCCAAATTTTTCGAGGATTTCGGATGCCTTCGTTTGCAATTCTGTTAATCTGTCTGCTAATTCGAGGTTAAAGTTCTCTATCTGTTCTTCGAGAATTGCAATTTGATTTGTCGCGTTTCTGCGTGGAAAAGGTGGCTGAATGTCTTCCCACTCGTCGGCAAGGCTGCGCCCCGTTAGAGCACTGACGGTATTTGCCAGGAGATTCTTAACCAGCAAATCGAAAACATTTACAATCCCACTTTCTCGATGGACATAGTGTGTCTCCAGAAGTGCCTTATAGTCGAGGAAGCCCTTTGACTTTGACGCTTCAATAAATAGAGGATCATTTGTCTCTTGAACACTCTGTGACCATTCATAGGTTTGCTCATTTGACCATCGGTCAGCGCGGAGATGCAGTTTGATGTAGCCAGCATCGGCAATAAAGATGTTTTGATAGTTTTCAAATTGGTAGGAATTATCCTCACTCGATTCAAGAAAGTATTTTAACGCGAGATACAGCGATGATTTTCCACTCCCATTTTCGCCATAGATCAGCAGGTTTTTTCCTGCCCTATGCAGATTGATTTGATATGGCCGCCCATAAAAGGCTCTGAAATTTTTTATTTCGATTTTGGTAATTCTCACCAATTGCCCTCAATGATGCGGATAGGTTTTAAGCTATCGAGAAAGAAAAGGTTTTTGCGGACCGGATGCGTTCTTTCATACATGTGCTCGAAGATACCCCGGAATACGGACATTTTATCATCCAAGATCTCTTCAATTTGCGGCAAGTGCTCGTCTAACAGCGGTTTGAAGAAGTATTTGTCACCTTGATGAAGTACGTCGGGTAGATAGCACTCATAGACCAATCCGTCAATGATTCGCTCAAAGTATTTGAGCATCATGTAATCGCGAGCATGTGCCAAATCTTGGCTATTTGTCATTGGCTGTTTCTGGAGGTATATGAGATAATTGACGATTTTGCCGATCAATGCCTTTTGCGTTGAGGTGATATTGGGGATAGGGATCTGCTGCATATAACCACTGAGTGCGCGAAGTTCATCGGCTGTTAATTGGTCTGATACCTGTGAATAAAACCATTCCACAACGCTGGAATTGAGGATACCGCATAACCATGTTTCCTCAGTCGGGATAAGGTAGCAGGTATCCCCGTAGTAAAGGCCATCTTCATCTACAGCGAAAGTTTGGTGGTTATAGCGGTTTGGACAGACCAGCTTCGGTTGCGTAAAATACTCAGAATCACCAGGGACTGCCTGTAGCTCGTACCATTTCTGTTTCCCCGCCCTTTTGCTTAGGGAATCCCTGTATCTTTTGAGGTGATTCAGAATTGCCGGATAAGCGTCTATCTCTATTCCGTGGTAGGCAAAGATCAACCACAAATCCTGTGCATCTACCTGCCAGCGTCTTATATTCCGTCCGCGCAAAAATGGCTTCAAAATATCAGCGGATGAAGGATGCTCGGCAATGAACTTATCCCGCATCTCTCTATCTACCACAAACGCGTCGTCTATACCTGTCTTGATCCCAAAATGAGATGGCGTTTTGACATATTGTCCTAACGGTATTCCTGCGTTGCGAAGTTCCTCGAGTAAATTTACTACATCAGGTGATTTAGGAAGCGTGGCGTCCGCACTTAAAACTTCTTTCTTTTGTAAGGGAAGGTTCCGTTCAGACGAATATTGATCTTGGCGAGGAGAGGGCTGTTGTATCAAGTCTTTTTGCATCTTGGGAAAACGGGTCCGACGCCGTTGCGTCAGCATCGCCGCAATGTCTTCTGGCAACTGCAAACCATGTCTGCGTTCAAATGCCTCAACATTTTTGTAATCGTTGCGAAATGCCGCGATAATATCCTCCCCTATGTTCTTAGCAACTGTCAGATCTGATCTGGCTCCTTGCCAATTTTGCAAGTGTAGCCAACACATACCGCGATTGTGATAGGCTAAGGCAAACTCTGGATTCAGGTCTATTAACTTACTGAAGTCTGCGATGGCACGGTCATATGCGCCTTTGATACCGTAAGCAATGCCGCGATTATTATAGGATTCGGCAAGCTCTGGATTCAGTTCTATCGCCTTGTTGTAGTCTGCGATGGCACGGTCAACCTCGCCGTTGTTGTGGTAAGCAATGCCGCGATTGCAATAGGCCATGGCATCATTTGGGTTAAGTTCTATCGCCTTGTTATAATCTGTAATGGCACGGTTATATACGCCTTTGTCGCTGTAAGTATTTCCACGATTGTAATAGGCATCGGTGTAATCCGGTTGCAAATCTATTGCCTTGCTATAGTCTGAGATAGCATGGTCATGTTCACCTTTGTCACCGTAAGCAATGCCGCGATTGTAATAGGCAATGACATTATTGGGGGTTAGTTCAATAGCATGTGAGTAGGCTTCTATTGCCTTGTTGCTTTGCCCCAGCATCATCAGAAAGTTACCCTGTTGAAACACCCATTCCGGTAATGTTTCTTTTAGATTGCTATCAGAAGCCTTAGTAAGCATTTTGCCAACGACTTTTCGGAGATCCGCTACTACACTTTGCCAGCCTTTGCTCTCAGGTTGCCATTCGTTAATAGGCTTGCCTTTATCAGGCAGAGCCTGGACATCACTGAGTTGATGATTTTGCCAATCGCAATCCTCAAGGATAATGGGAATGACTCTTATCTCGCCGCTTAATGCTTCTGCCAATTCCTTGTTGCAGTTTTTAGAGGCAAGACTGGAAGTGGAGACGAGGTAGAGGAGAATGTCCGAATCGGCAAGATTTTTAGAAATGTCTTCATACCACTTGTCGCCCGGGAGGATTTCATTATCATGCCAAATTGTTACCAGACCTTGTTGTTCCATTACAGCAAGGCACTGTCTCAATTTGTCCTTTGAGTTTGTATCCTCATGCGAATAAGTAATAAATACTTTTAGTGGTTCGCCCATTTTCTCTTCTCCACGATCAGGATCAGAATTTTCAGGATTCTACCCTTTACCACCCACCGCTTCACATTCCATACTTCAAGCCAGAGTTTTCGGATGGAGAGATTTAATCTGTGTGAAGCGATGTACAACTGCGATAACATTTCATCCTTTAATCTATACTCATCCGGGGTCCAGACATTTTTATTTCAGGCGATACTTTTTACCAACTGCGATATTGGTCAATATTTTCTTTGGCGTCAAGCCACCAGGATGGTTGAGAAGGCTGATCCTGCGGATCCCATGAGCCGATGAGTTGTGGTTCTGTAGGCGTGATTATAAAATACCAATATTTGTTATAGATGCAACCCGATGGACAATCGCCCCAGGCATATCGAAATAAGTACGTCAAACCGCTCGGTGTGGATCGCGGATAAATATTTGGCGAATCACCAGCGTAACCATCGGGTTCGGCATATTGCACACCGGGCAGGTTGGCATAGAGGGTTGACAGATGTCGCGAATGAAGAATGCCATTAAAGGAGAGTACTACAAACGAGGAAAGTATTTTTTTGTCCAGCAACTGATATTTCAGATTCAAGGCATCCCAGGCGCGATAACTACCTTCCTTTATCATTCTGTTGGTAGTCGTGTCAACGCGAATAATAATGCGACCTGGTACCCAGGGCGGACGGTATGAAAGGGAGTTGATTACAGCATCTATATTTCCGTATTGCGCCCGGATTTGGGTAAGATGTGCTTGTATCTCGCGTGCGAGGGTTTGCGGGGGTTGGATCTCGTCTGAAAGGGATAGGGCCATCAACCGCGCCTCCTCTGAGGCTGGTGGTTGAATCGTCTTTCCAAAGTCTGCTACGAAGAGAAGAAGATCTGCATGATCGACGACGCCGTTATTACTGAGGTCAAAAATATTGAGGTCAGTGGGGGTCTCGGAGCCAAAAGCACCTGCAAAAAGGAGGAAGTCAGCGAAATCGACAGTTCCGTTATCATTGAAGTCCGGACTCTTTGTTTGTGCGTCTGTCTGGCCTGGCATTATTGCAAGATAGATCGCAATGAGAGCGACGTGCTTTGCCATATTTTAACCTCTTAGCAGTCATCAGCATCCGGTTTCCCTGAGTTTAACCCGATAGGGCGCGTTTCATTGTTGCGCCCATTTCGGCGGGGCTTTCGCACACGTGAATGTCGGCTTCTCGAAGCGCGGCCATTTTGTCGGCGGCGGTGCCCTGTCCACCGGAGATAATTGCGCCCGCATGTCCCATGCGTCGCCCTGGAGGTGCTGTTTGGCCCGCGATAAAACTGACCACGGGTTTGCCAAAGTGCGCTTTGACATAAGCGGCGGCTTCTTCTTCGGCGGTGCCGCCAATTTCTCCGATCATGATGACGGCGTCTGTATCGGGGTCGTCCTTGAAGAGCGCGAGGCAGTCTGTAAAGGTTGTGCCAATGATGGGGTCACCGCCAATGCCCACACACGACGATTGACCAAAGCCGCTGTCGGTGAGTTGGGAGACCGCTTCATAGGTGAGTGTGCCAC
>CAZQIP010000037.1:0-4153 GCA_964593655.1 uncultured bacterium
CATCTCATGCTCTAAAAATCAAGCAACTTTTTCAAAACAAACGCATTTTCATAGTGCTATACCTACGATCTATTGATGATTACTGACTCCTTGATAGATTTGATAAATACCAGTTAAATTATAAAGACTATATCTGATTTAGATTATATGGTATTTTTAGGGAAAAAGCAAATCAATTTAATAAACATTACGTGAGTTTCAAAATAAAAATTGGAGTCTCCTGCAGGTGTTTTTGCTTGGGCGTTTCCCCTTGCTTGGGTATTTCTGTGGATTTCTTCAACAGGTGGATAAAAAGATTTATTTTCTATCGTCCTGCTTCCACCGATGTCACCCCGCTGGGGTTCAAGAAGATATTTTACACCACTTTCTATACACATTCCGCACCGCTGGTGCTGGTCTCTCAAATCAGCACGATGCGATTCTGGAGAACTTTGTCTTTGACCGCTGATAACTGGATTGCTATAACTCACAAACAGGTGCTGCCCGGATAGCACAATTTAGTAACGAAAAATAGAGATATTTCGTTTTATTTTATGGTATACAAAAGAAATTAGAAAACAAAACATCGGGTAAGAGGAGAAAAATTATGAAAATGTGTTGTTTTTGTCTGCTGGGACTCTTTCTGGCAATATTGTCCGGATGTATGAGCATGTCAGGTTATAAGGAGGCTTCCTTATATGAAGAGGCTTCACTGCGCCATCATGCGTATGCAACCGGTACAACGCGTGCTACCGCTGCGGAGTGGCGTGCCCTTGTTTCAGAGTTCCAAAAGGTTATTGATGCAGATGTCCAAGGACCATCAGCAGATGATGCACAATATGCAATCGCCTCAAGTTGGATGTGGAGCATCAAGGTTGGGGACACCGAAGCCCCGCAGCAGGCGATTAAAGCATTCCGAAAACTGATTCATACCTATCCTAACTCGGAATACAGACCACTAGCTCACTATTGGTTAGGACGTTGCTACGATTATATCAACGACGATTCTCAGGCTATCATGCAATACCAACTCGTGGGAAACCGTTATGCGGATTCCCAAGTATCCGAGCCTGCCAAGTTGGAATTGGCACGTGTGTATGCAAGGCAAGGGTATGGCACACGCGCTGAAACGTCCTATAAAAGTCTTGTTGATTCTTCAATAAGTCCGGAAATTGGCGATGTTGCCGCTAAAGAACTACAAATGCTCAAGACACAACCAAAACTTGCTGCTCCACCCGCTAAAGAAAATATTCAAATACAACCACAACCGCGCCCTGAACCACAGCAAGCAAAGCAACTGAAATCCGCAGCACCGGTTACGGATACTGAACCTTTAGCCCCAAAATCATTAACGCGTGAATTTGGATTGACCGCGAAAACGATTGTTATCGACCCCGGACACGGCGGGAAAGATCCAGGAGGACTCGGAAGTGGTGATCTTCAAGAGAAAGGTATTGTTCTCAGTATCTCACACAAACTCCGCGAGGTTTTAACAGCAAAGGGCTACACTGTCCTGATGACACGTGAGACCGATCGTTTTATTCCACTCAAAAAACGCACCGAATTCGCGACGCAACATAAAGCAGATCTTTTTCTCAGTATCCATGCCAATGCAGCTGACAGCTCAAGAGCCAACGGAATCGAAACTTACTATCTGGATGTAACCAGTACGGACAAAGCCTCAGAAAAAATCGCAGCACGCGAAAATATAAACTCCGGCTACAGTATCCAAGAATTGGAAACATTGTTGGACGGATTGATACGGGAAAGCAAAAGTGAGGATAGCAAACGCTTGGCAAGACATGTACAGGATACGTTGGTACAGAACACAGGGGCGGTTGACCGTGGTGTTAAGCACGCTCGCTTTGTTGTTTTGATCGGAACAAAGGTGCCTGCTATTCTCATTGAGACCGGATTTGTGTCGAATCCAGTGGAACGACAGAAACTCACAACATCTGCGTATCAGTCTAAAATTGCCACTGCTATTGCACAAGGTGTTGATAAGTTCTTGGGGAAGACCGGCGAAACGCCTTTTGCTAAAGCCCAAAGCCCGAGATTTGTCGCTAAGGGCGTGGAGAGGAACAAGTGATGCTTTTTGCCAGATTTGCAAGTCAACGTCTACCCCACATAGCCACAATAGTTATTCTTGTGTGCCTACTACTCGGGTGTATTGGTAGGGTCAACCTCGTTTTCGCCCAGCAGTCGGAGATTGCGATTGTCTTACCGAAAAAAACGCCGCAGGTATCAGAAGGTGATGTTCAATATGCTCGTTCTGTTGCTAAACGATTCAATCGGATGCTCAACGGCATCGGGTTAACCGCTATTACACTCGAAGAAGCTTCGCTCTCTGAAGCACAACTCAAATCGCGCCGTTTGGTTATTCTTCCACTAAACCCCGTGATTGCAACGAAAACTGCAGGTTTATTGAAAAGTTTTGTAGCAAAGGGTGGTAAACTTTTCGTAACCTATACTTTACCCGATACAGTGGCACCGCTCCTCGGCTTGCGTCAAACGAACTGGCTAAAACAAGAAGCACCCGGGCATTTTGCTTCAATTCAGCTGAACGCACCTGATATACTGGATATGCCGGTATCTATCAGGCAAGCATCGTGGAACATTACAGTCGCCGAACCGACAACACCCGATACAAAAATTATCGGGTACTGGCACAATGCAAAGGGAGAACCTACCGGTTTACCTGCGCTATTTGTAGGGAAGTCAGGAGTGTTCTTCAGCCATATTTTCCTTCCAGACGACATCCAGCGCAAGATGCGGATGCTCGCTGCGCTCTTCGGACATCTCGTCCCTGAGTTTCGGCGTACGTTTGCTGAGCAAGCGATAGCGGCGATGACGACCATTGGGCACACCAAGGATTTCACTGAGCTAAAGCAATTTGTCCAACAGAGCGATGTCCCCGAAGCGAATGAAGCGTTAAAGACAGGCACAGATTTGATGAAACGGGCGCGCACCGAGTATGATGCTGAAGCTTACAATACGGTAATAACAGTAGCACGCGCGAGTCGTGCTGAACTCTCAAAAGCCTATTTCCTATCGCACGTAAGCGTTGAAACCGAAGGGCGCGCCGTATGGAATCACTCAGGACTTGGTGCCTACCCCGGAGATTGGGAACGCTCCGCTAAGGAATTAGCATCTGCAGGGGTCAACATAGTTCTACCAAACATGGCATGGGCAGGGGTCGCACATTATCCGAGTAAAATCTTGCCACAGAGCAAAACTTTTACGCAATACGGGGATCAGATTGCACAATGCGTTGAAGCCGCACACAAGCACGGCTTAGAGGTACATGTTTGGAAAATTACGTGGAATTTAGAAGGGGCACCGAAAGAATTTGTCGAGAAAATGCGAAAGGAAGGTAGAACGCAGGTTTCAGCTGAAGGCAACCCTATCAACTGGCTTTGTCCCTCAAACCCAGAAAACGTGAAATTAGAACTCAATGCTATAATAGAAATCGTCCAGAACTACAAGGTAGATGGAATCCATCTTGATTATATCCGCTATCCGGGTAGTCATGCATGCTTTTGCACTGAATGTCGTGATAGGTTCATCCTTGCATCAAAACTGAAGATTCAAGAATGGCCAGCTGATGTATTACACGGATCAGGAAAACACAGTAGTGCTTATACTGGCTGGCGTGTCCAACAGATCACCCGTCTGGTTCGATTAATCCACAAACGCGTTCGGGCAATCAAACCTGAAGTCAAAATATCCGCCGCTGTCTTTGGCGGATATCCTTCATGCGTTACCTCAATTGGACAGGACTGGATAGCTTGGGCAAAAGCAGGATATATCGACTTTGTTTGTCCTATGAACTACACGGAAGACGAAAAGTTTTTTACAGATCTATTGGAGAATCAGTTAGCTTTAATGCCCAAGGATGTGGCAATATATCCTGGAATAGGGGCAACGTCATCAAATTCCCTTCTAAGACCAGATGCTGTGATTGGACAGATACATCTTGCACGGTTCCTGGGGGCTTCGGGTTGGGCAATCTTTGATTATTCAAGCAATATCTCAAATACAATCCTACCTGCAATACAGATGGGAGTCGGTAGACTGAAGTCAACCCCTCCACATTGAGATTTAGCATATCGTATGGGAAGGGTAATGAAGATTATAACATAACTTAACCTAAAGAAATGACAAGATATATTTG
>CAZQIP010000038.1:0-2819 GCA_964593655.1 uncultured bacterium
CGACCTGCATTCCTAACCGAACCGGCTCCTTAAAAAAAGACGTGAAACCCAATAGTTTCTTAAAATTGAATGCCCTGAAAGGAAAACTGAAATCGCTTGACATTTCCCCGAACTTCTGTTATGATGAATGGCGCGATATAAAAATGGAAGGAGCAAATAAGTGGCACAACAAACAGTTAAAATCGGTATTATCGGGGCGGGTGCGAACACGAGATCGAAGCATATTCCAGGACTGCAAGCGATTGAAGCCGTTGAGATTATCGGGGTCTGCAATCGGAGTCAGGAATCCTCACAACGGGTGGCAGACGAATTCGGTATCCCGAAAACCTATGACAATTGGCAAGAGGCAATCGGCGATCCTGATACGAATGCAATTGTCATCGGGACATGGCCCTATATGCACTGCCGGGCAACCGTAGCAGCACTTCGGGCAGATAAGCACGTGATGTGCGAAGCACGGATGGCAATGAACGCCAGAGAAGCACATATCATGCGCATGGCATCGCGTCAAAAAACACACCTCATCGCGCAGATTGTCCCTTCGCCGATGACGCTAAGGGTAGATAACACCATAAAACGGCTCATCGCAGAAGGCTATATCGGGGATGTACTTGCTATTGAAGCACGCGCAGGCGGGGCATTTCTGGACAGCGAATCACCACTCCAGTGGCGGCAAGATTTCGATCTCAGTGGACTCAACATCATGAGTATGGGGATCTGGTACGAAGCGTTGATGCGTTGGGTCGGAGAAGCAACGCGGATTATGGCGATAGGTAAGACCTTCGTCAAAATGCGTCCGGATGCTGACGGTGTGATGCGTTCCGTGCGGATACCAGAACATATTGATGTCGTTGGTGACCTCGCATGTGGCGCGCAGCTGCATATACAGGTCTCTACTGTGGCAGGGTTAGCAGGTGCACCGGAGGTTTATGTTTTCGGAAGCAACGGAACTTTACGCTTTTCAGGAAATAAGCTCTACGGCGGACAGAAAGGCGACGCCGAACTGACCGAGATTGATATACCGGATACAGAGGCTGGCGAATGGCGCGTGGAGGAAGAATTTGTGAACGCTATCCGTGGTAACGAAGTGATCACGCATACGGATTTTGACACCGGTGTGAAGTATATGGAGTTTACAGAGGCGGTCACGCGGAGTATGCAGTCCGGAACAGCGATTACTTTGCCCCTGCAGATATAGAGTCGGTTACGGCACAACGGAGGGTGCCTACTACTTTGGGAAGGGAGGAACATTTGACATTAGGAGAACTTTTTAATCTTTGTCAAGACATTGAACTGCGACAAGCAAAACTTTATGCTGCGCTCTCATTACGTTTGGGAAGCGTTGACGAACGGATCGCACGATTTTGGGAACAGATGAGCACGGAAGAATGGCAGCACTATATCCTTGTCGATTTCGGACGTACTTTATGCGTTGATGCCTTTGGAATTGATTCCGCTGTACCGGCATTATCGGATGTCCCCGTCCAGCAAATTACGGACGCACTCGATGCACACGAGCAGAAGATCGATAGCGGCGAAATTACGCTTGATGAAGCCTTTGAGATTGCGATTGCGATTGAAGGAAGTGAAGCCGATACGATCTATATGCACCTACTCTCTATCATGCGAAAAGCAATTGAGCAGAGCGATCAGCCTTACCTCATTGATCGGATCGTACAGGTGGAGAAGGATATGGTTTCACACGTGGGCGGACTGGTACAAGCAACGCAAAAATTTGCGAAGGATCCCTCGCTGATTCGCAAAGCACATCGTTTAAAGGCTGAACACGGTTAAACTGTGGGAGAAGTTTGTAACCTTGACCCGATTAGGGGCTACGAATGTTGCGCATTACACAGGAGATTGCCTGCTTGTTCACACGCAACCTGTTCTAACTGCAGCGTGGTGTGGCTGATGCCGAACTGTGCTTGTAATTCAGCGTTGATCTGTTCAAGAATGCGATCGGGGGCTAAGGTGGTGTTTTCATCAACCACAACATGGGCACTCAGCGCACAATAGTTGGAACACAGCGACCATATATGTAAGTCGTGGACATCTTTGACCGGTTCTAAGCTGCGGAGATGTGTGGCAACAGTGTCCGCGTCGGCGTTCCGTGGTGAATTTTCAAGCAGAATATGCACCGCCTCTTTCGTCACATTGACAGCACCGACAAGAATAATCCCGCCGATAAGGAAACTCAGGATCGCATCGATCGGATACCACCCCGTCCAAAAGATAATCGCGCCTCCGACGACGACAGCGACAGAAGAAAGTGTATCCCCTATCACATGGAGCGTCGCGCTTCGGACGTTGAGGTTACCATGGCTCTCACCGTGCAGCTTCCACAAGATGAGCAGATTTCCCAGAAGACCGAGACACGCCACGATAAACATCCCTGTGACTTTTATCTCTGTCGGTGACATATATCTATGATAGGCTTGGTAGAAAATCCAACCGGATATCGCGATGAGCGATACGCCATTCACAAAAGCGGCGAAAACTTCGGCGCGATGATACCCGTAGGTACGGGAAGAGGTGGCAGGACGTGTGGAAAGGTAGATTGCCAACCAACTGATGAGGAGCGAGGCAACATCTGAGAACACATGCGCCGCATCACTCAGCAGCGCAAGGCTACCCGACCAGAGACCGCCGATGAGCTCGCCGAGGAAGACGCAAAATGTGATAAGCACAGCAAACTTGAATTTCTTCTGTAGATGGCTCTGATGGCTATGTTCGTGCGCTTCGCCCTGGTGGTGATGATGCCGGTGGCTATGGTTGTCCAAAGTGTCTCCCTGTAAGCGGAACGGGACCGAGGTCCTATG
>CAZQIP010000039.1:0-8355 GCA_964593655.1 uncultured bacterium
GATCACGAAATGTACAACAACTTCTATGAAATGGGCGGTCCGCCGGTCGGTTTCGACATCTTCTGGTGGGGCACACGGCCACCGAAACGGAACTACCTCGAAGGTATTTCCATCGGTGACAAGTTGTCTGTTATCGTTGTCCGTCGGGACTATATGTGCGCAATGGAGTCGGTGAGTCTGCCAACACGTAATGTCCACTATTCGCCGGGGGTCTACCGTTTCATGACGAACGTCGTCGTGTACGCCTTGACACACGGTCAGATTTCTGACTACTCCGGTTATGTGCCTGAAGACGCATTGGTTAAGAGGGAACTCCCGACGCGCCCCCCCCAAGCGGCGCGGGTGAGTGGTTTTGAATAGTACTTTGTAAAATCCGCTCCCTTTATTCAGGGCTGTCCAGTTATCTACTCAAGGCAACTGGAGAGCCCTATCTCAACAACTATTCTCCTTTGGAGGTGATGACGAATGCGTAAGAAAAGGACTGCAAGTGCTCTCATGGTTTCCGTGGTACTCCACCTTGCCATAGCATTTGTTACGGGTATCTATCTGATCACGCAAACGCCACGATTCCAAGAATTCATAGGGGCTGACGTGATTCACCTCAAAGTGCCGCCAGGTCCTAAAGTGCGGAAACCTATCGTCACACCTGCTCTTAAGCCGACCGTTCCAGAGCGAAAGAGTGTTGTCGAACAGGTCGAGTTACAACCGCGTGTAACAACTGCGTTTGTCGAAAAGTTCGTTTTCCAACCGCGAACGGTGCTTGAAGTTTCAAAACAGACGATCCAAGTCAACCCACCGATGGATCCGAATGTGCCAAGAGTTGTAACACCGAACGAACCGGTACCAACAGTTGTAACACATACAAATCTTTCAGTATTGGATGCTCTTGATGCGTTAGCATTTTCCGCACCCGTGGTGACTGCACCTTCCGTTAGACTCGCGAACACCAGTCGTGGCGTTGCAGGCAGCCCCGTACAGGTAAAAGTCGCCTTTCAACATCCACCTGGACTCGCAATGGTCGAAAACGTTGGTGCAGCACGCGAAGCCCTCAGTGATGTCGTTGAGAACATCGTACTCGGTAATGATGAAGTGCTGCCACTGCCAAAAGGGGAGCCGGGTGGACGCGTCATCGGTAAAGGAAGGGATATTCGCGGTGTTCTCCGCTTTGCACGGGTACGGCACGATCTTTCTGACTGGTGGGCGGACGCTTCCGCGCTCAACGCACTGACGCAATGGCTCAATGAGCGCACCAAAATCAAAACCGATATGAACGTTGACGGTGGCGCAGTGAAACTCACCGATGCCAATCTCTTCAAAACACCGCTCGCCTTTATGACAGGACATGATCCATCACTCACCCGCTCTCGGAAGCTTTTTGGATGGCGGTACGGTACCGGTAAAATGGCTGGCAGTCTTACGGAGTCTGAAGCCGCTGGTCTGCGTCGCTATCTCGTCGAAAAAGGCGGATTCCTCGTCTTTGATGACTGCGGCGTGAATGCACCTGCCCAAGCGATGGTTCGCCTCTTTCTGGCACAGATGCGTTACGTCATGCCTGAGTATCAAGTTGAACGGATCTCTAACAACCACGAAATCTATAATAATTTCTATCGAATGGGGGGGCCGCCTATCGGTTTTGATATCTTCTGGTGGGGCACACGCCCACCGAAACGCAACTACCTTGAAGGTGTTTCCGTCGGTAATAGGTTGGCGGTTATTGTTAACCGTCGTGACTATATGTGCGCAATGGAGACAGTGAGTATCCCAACACGCAGTGTGCACTATTCACCGGGTGTCTATCGTTTCATGACCAACGTCGTCGTGTACGCCTTGACACACGGTCAGATATCTGATTATTCCGATTACATACCTGAACACAGATTAGCCGAGAAGGAACTCCCGACGCGCCCACCTCACGTTGCAGATATTGCCGATTTTGAATAAGGTCTTTATATTTCGGCGAGATTGTGAATAGCACACCTTACCGAAGGCTGTTCAGTTTTCCACTGAATAGCCCTATTCTTATCTATCTCCGCAGCAATCTATTTAAGAATATTCCTTTCGCTGGCACGGTTACAAACACGCTGGCAAATGCTGTTCTTTTTCCTATTGACAAAAAAGGTGAATCCGATAAAATAAGATACACAGTTTCGGGTATCTATTACACTGTTAACTGAAATCCTATCGTATCAAAGGACGCAAAAAATATGGAAAAGACGCATCTCCTTCAGGCACCCCATCTCCACGCTATCGCACGAAACATATTTGTCGCCGCAGGGTCGGCACGGCACATCGCGGAGGATGTCGCCGAAATCCTTGTCAACGCCCACCTCGCTGGGCATGATTCGCACGGGCTCCTGCGCGTTCCGGCGTATGTGCGCGGTATTGATGCCGGACACCTGAAACCCGCTGCAGAACCCGTAGTGCTCGCAGAAACGCCGAATACCTTGCGGATTGATGCACAACACGGCTTCGGACACTACATCTCACGTTGGTCAATCCATAGAGCCATCGAGAAAGCGAAATCCGCTGTCTCCTGTAGTGTCAGCATCAATAACATTGGACATATCGGACGGTTAGGCGAGTATGCGGAAGCCGCGGCGAGAGCCGGATGTATAGCACTTATTAGTGTCGGAGTGGGCGGCAAAGGTGCAGGACCAACGGTGCCTTATGGCGGTTCGCAAGGCACTTTTAGCACTAATCCGATTGCTATCGGTGTCCCGACAGGCGATAATAACCCCTTCATCGTTGACTATGCCACAAGTATGATCGCGGAAGGGAAGATCCAGGTCGCGCGGAGCAAAGGGATAGATTTGCCTGATGGCTGCATCCTTGACAAAAACGGGATGCCGAGCGTCAAGCCTGCCGATTTCTACGATGGCGGCGCGCTCCTCGCATTCGGAAAGCATAAAGGTTACGCCCTCGCTATGTTCACATGCCTGCTCGGTGGGTTGGCAGGAACGTTTGACGTTGAGAGCGGCAGAATGAGCGGTACCTTCATGCAAGCGATTGATGTCAACGCCTTTACGCCAGTTGAAGCGTACCAGAAAGGCGTGCGCGCCTTCTTAGACGGCATAAAAGCGACACCCCCCGCAGAAGGCTTCAATGAGGTATTGGTCCCCGGTGATTTTGAAGCCCGTTCCCGTGAAGCGCGATTAAAAGACGGGATTGAGATACCCGATACGATTTACAATCAACTCCAAGAATGCGCAGATAAACTCGGCATTTCTATCGGCGAAGACACTGTTGAAGATGATGATAGAGCACACTACGGCCCGCTCTGATTCAGACTCGCCTCACCGAACCGCAAGGAAAATTAGAATAGCGTTCAGCAATGAGTTGTCGGGTTTATAGACTTCGTCCGCAAGACCTATAGCCCGTAATGAAATGGAGGGCGGATATACGTAAAGGCACGCTAAGGTTCAGACCCGCCTCATCGAACCGCAAGGAAAATTAAAAAAACGAACCGCAAGGAAAGTTAAAAATATGGAAAGGCATATATTTGAAGCCGCAGCCCTTCAGAAATTTACAAACAGCCTCTTTGTCGCGGCAGGCACCCCACAGCACATCGCTGACAATGTTGCCGAGATATTGATAAAAGCCAATCTCGCTGGACACGATTCGCACGGTGTGCTTCGGATCCCGTCCTATCTGGAAGGGATCGAAAATGGCGGTCTCCGTCCAGCAGCCGAGCCGGCTGTCCTTCGGGAAACCAACAACACGCTTCATATTGATGGCGAGAACGGTTTCGGACACTATACCACTCGCTATGCAATCCAACGCGCAATCGAGAAGGCGAAAAGCCATCGCACCTGCTTCGCAACACTCATCCGGACGGGACATATCGGTAGGCTCGGTGAATACGGCCAGGAAGCTGCTGAAGCCGGATGTATTGGGATAATCACGGTCGGTGGCGGTTCAAAGGGTGGTGGCAGGATTCTCCCCTTTGGCGGTGCGCTGGGTGCCCTGGGTACGAACCCCATTGCAATCGGTGTCCCGACAGGGGATGACAGACCCTTTCTGATCGATTTCGCAACAAGTATGATCGCAAATGGCAAAACCTACGTCGCTGCCAGCGAAAACCGGGATCTGCCGGAAGGCTGCGTTGTTGACAAACACGGAAATCCGACCGTTAAAACCGCTGAATACAACGATGGCGGTAACCTCCTCGCGTTCGGCAGACACAAAGGTTACGCGCTTTCCTTATTCGTAGCACTCATCGGTGGATTGGCGGGGACGTTTAATATTGAGGCTGGACAGATGAGTGGCCTCCATATCCAAGTGATAGATGTTAACGCCTTCACACCGCTTGCGGAATACCAGAAAGGCGTTCGCGCGTTTTTGGATGTGATCAAGGCAACACCGCCTGCCCAAGGATTTGATGAGGTGTTGGTCCCTGGCGATTTTGAAGCCAATTCGCGAGCACACCGCCTCGCAAACGGCATTGATATACCGGATACCATCTACCAGCAGCTTCGCGAGTGTGCAGAAAAGTGGGATGTCCCTATGGCACAGACTCAGTGATTTCTGCTGATTTCGGCAGCGCAGCCTATGGCGTTCAAATACCTCTTTTTCACATTAACCGTTTTGTTGATGCTTCCGTTCACTGCCTTTGCTCAAGAACACACCTACTTTAGAGATAGCGGTAGCGTTAAAACGGTGGTATATTCCCCAGCGAATTCTTCCGTTGTTGCGAGTGGAGGCAGTAGTCGTGCAGTCAATTTATGGAACTTGGAGAACGATACCCTCACAACACTCGGACACCACGCCGATACCATCAATGCTGTCGCATTTTCCCCGGATGGCCAACGCCTTGCGACTGGCGGCGATGACCACGTCTTCAAATTATGGGATATTCCACTTAAACAGCATATTGCGACGCTTGAACACATCGTTGATAGAAGCCGATCACAAGTCAAAGCAATTGCCTTTTCTCCAGATGACAAACGACTCGCTACAGCGGGTGTCGATGTAAAGTTATGGGATGTCCGTACGCGTGAGGAGATAACAACACTTCAACACGGTAGATGGGTGTTTGCACTCGCCTTCTCACCCGATGGACAGTTCCTTGCCACAGGGGACGAGACCGGACAGGTTAATGTCTGGGACGTTCAAAGCCGACAGATTATTGTTCAATTCAAAGGTGATTCCAAGTCTGTTTATACTATTAAGTTTTCTCCGGATGGTAAAGTTCTGGCGGGTGCCGGGTACGACGGAAATGTGGAGCTGTGGGAAGTCGAGAACTGGAAGCACCTTGGTGCACTTACCAGTGGTGGAACAATCTTCACAACCAGTTTTTCACCGGATAGCAAAACCCTTGCCAGCACGGGGTACGAGTCTGTAAACCTCTGGCAAGTTGACAGTGGCGAAAAAATAGCCGCGCTCACAGCACACACAGGGTGGGTAAACGCTGTCGCCTTTTCTCCAGACGGGAGTGCCCTCATTAGCGGTGGCGATGATGCAACGCTCCGAATCTGGGATGTTACGCCCTATCGTTCTGCGCTTGAGGAGGATATGGTGCGAATTATCTATTTTCTCCCGCGCGACCGTAGCATGCAACCCAATATTTGGAATAAACTGAATACCCTCATAAGAGACGTTCAACGCTTTTACGCCGACCAAATGGAGCGCAACGGATTCGGTAGAAAAACCTTCACCTTTGAAACAGATGAAAATAGAGAAACGCTCATCTATCGCGTTGATGGGCAGTACAGGGACTGGCACTATCATACAGAAACACATGACAAGGTCTATACCGAAATTGCATCCCAGTTTGATATGGAGAAACACGCCTATCTTATTGTCGTAGATATCAGCAGTGAATTTATAAATCAAGAAGATACATGTGGGATCGGCGGCGGTTATTGGTTTGAAGGTGAAACGGCAACAAGAACACGTGGCGGATACGCAGTTATTCCGGCATCCGGTCAATGTTTTGATGGTGAGTCGGGTACGTCCGTGACGGCACATGAACTTGGGCACGCTTTCGGTTTAGAACACGACTTCCGCGACGATGCCTATATCATGTCCTACGGTGCGGCACCTAATCGGTTGTCGAAGTGTGCCGCGGGTTGGTTGGCTGCGAATCGCTTCTTTAACACTGGCCAAACCGCCTTCAATGAACCGGCAACGCTACGGATGCTCACACCATCGTCTTACCTGCCGAACGCTAAAAACTTCGATCTCCAATTTGAGGTGACCGATGTAGATGGTATCCAGCAAGTCCAGTTACTTATCCCGACAACTGCTGAAGATCCGGCACCTGGTATCAAGTTGCACAGTTGTCACGGTGGACATCCACAGAGTGGCATCGTTGAATTTGACACGCCAACATTGTCAACACACCCGGTCAACGATATAGCACTCCAAGTGATTGATGTCCATGGAAATATCACACGGCGGGACTATACGCTCACAGCAGATGATACACTGATTGTCGAAAACATTGGAAACCCGGCGGATGTCAACAGTGATGGTGTCGTCAATATCCAAGACTTGGTGTTAGTCGCCTCAAATTTCGGACAGACTGGACAAAATAGTGCGGATGTCAACGGCGATGGGATTGTTAACATTTCAGACCTTGTCTTGGTGGCAGGCGCATTAGGAGAAGGTGCAGCTACCGCACCCACTTCACATCCATTGGATCTTGAAGGTCTCACCGCAGCAGATGTACAACAGATGCTAACGCAAGCACGCCAAATGACACTCACAGATCCTGCCTATTTGCGTGGTATTTCCGTGTTGGAGCAGCTGCTTAATCTTTTACTACCGAAAGAAACAGCTCTCTTGCCCAACTATCCGAACCCATTTAACCCGGAGACGTGGATACCCTATCAACTTGCTGAACCGACAGATGTGACATTGCATATCTATTCCGTGAAGGGTGCCTTGGTACGGACATTAGAACTGGGGCATCAGATTGCTGGAACGTATCATAGCAAAAATCGTGCGGCGTATTGGAACGGTAGAAACGAACACGGTGAGACTGTTGCAAGCGGTGTCTATTTCTACACGTTAACGACAGGAAATTTCACAGCAACGCGAAAGATGTTGATTCGGAAGTAGAAAAGGATTTATACACTATTAGAACGGATAAACAGAAATAGCGCTTGACATTACGTCGCCATAGTGTTATACTTAACCTGTAAACTTGATTCTATTCTTGAAAGGTTGTAGGGCATAATTACACGCCCATATTGAAACGTATGAACCTCGGACTCACGGACAAAGTTGCAGTTGTAGGTGCCTCAAGTAAAGGACTCGGACGCGCAATCGCACTCGGTTTAGCACAAGAAGGCGCAAAAGTCACCATCTGTGCCAGAAACAGTGACGCACTCGAAGCCACAGCAGGCGATATTCAGAACCAGACTGGCACTGAGGTGTTAGCGGTACCGACCGATGTTAGCCAGCCAGCGCAGGTTGAAAACCTTATTAACACAGCGATTGATCATTTTGGCGGTATCGATATTTTAGTCAACAACGCAGGCGGTCCCAGAGCCGGGCGGTTTGATGACTTGGATGCACAAGATTATCAAGACGCAGTACACTTAAACTTGATGAGTACCATCAACCTCTGCCGTGCTGTCGTTCCGTCAATGCGTACCCGCGGCGGTGGACGGATTATCAACCTCACCTCTGTCTCCGTTAAACAACCGGTAGATAACCTGATGCTATCGAATATGGCACGGACAGGTGTCATCGGTTTTGCGAAAACACTCGCAACGGAATTGGCACCGGACAAAATCTTGGTTAACAACGTTTGCCCGGGGATCATCTTCACGGATCGCATCCAGCAGCTGGCGACGGTACGTGCCGAAGAGGCGGGCATCACGTTTGATGAAGCACTCGAAAAGATGACAGCGGACATCCCGCTTGGCAGAATCGGGGATCCTGATGAATTCGCGACCTTGGTTGTATTTCTTGCTTCAGAACGTGCAAGCTACATAACAGGGACAACGATTCAAGTAGACGGCGGCATGGTGAAGTCACTTCTCTAATTTAGTTTGCACACGGTCAAAGTGATCTCATAAAAAGGTTCTTGTCGGTTCTGCACCCACCGTTCTTGTGTGCTAAAATCTTTGGACAAAGAACGCAGCAGGCAACAACGTTGCCTGCGGATATACGGAGAGGCACTTGAAACCCACAAACCACCTCACCGAACTGCAAAGTAAATTAGAAAAATGTTGATATCTGTAATCATTCCTGCGTTCAACGAAGAGCACACGATCAGACAAGTTATTGAAGCTGTACATTCACTGCCGATTGAAAAACAGATTATTGTTGTCAACGACGGATCCACTGATGGAACGGACAAGGCACTTGAAGAACTACAAGCAGTTTATGCGTTAACAGTTGTAC
>CAZQIP010000040.1:0-11307 GCA_964593655.1 uncultured bacterium
ATATAATATAAACATATAAACTAATCCTTACCATAGGAGATTATCCATGGCAAAGTTCTTGACTGCGAGACAACGCGAGATCTTTACCTATATTCAACAGCGCATCAAAGAGGGTTATCCGCCAACAATCCGTGAAATCGGTAGTAAATTCGGCTTCTCCGAAAAGGCGGCACACGACCATCTCAACGCGCTTGAGAAGAAGAAGTATATCGGACGGGAAGAAGGCAAACCCCGTGCAATTTCCATCTTGAAGGAAGCGGACCCCAAACTCGAAACCAGCAAATGGCTGGAAGGACAGAACGCAAACCCAGCCTTAGCGGAAGTCCAACGTGACATTATAGAAATCCCGATCTTCGGACGCGTGGCAGCAGGTGAACCCTTACTTGCATCCCAGAATATTGAAGGCACGCTTCCTATTCCAGCGCGCATGGTAAACAATTATGAGTGTTTTGCCCTGCGTATCATCGGTTCCAGCATGGTCGGGGCTGGCATCCTTGAAGGCGACTTTGTCATCGTTAGGAGACAAGCGAACGCTGATCCCGGCGATATTATCGTCGCACTCGTTGAAGACGAAGCAACCGTGAAACGCTTCTACATTGATGGAGAACGGATCCGGTTACAACCTGAAAATCCAGCGATTGAACCGACTGTCTTTAATGTTAATGACGTGATGATACTCGGTAAAGTCGTTGGACTCCACCGACAAATGTAGCAAAGACCTGGTTTTCTTACCTCAATTTCGTGGGCAGAACGAAAGTCTCTGCCCACTACCTCCCTAAAAACTAATCCGAATCCAAAAACTCGGTCAACTCGTGTAAGTGAGAAAGTTGGACATCCACCATAGATGAGTCTGGACGCGTTTTTGTCTGATCTCCAACAAGCCATGCTGTCCACAGCCCTGCGTTCTTGCCGCCGACCATATCTGCAGCGTAACTGTCGCCAACGTAGATAGCATGTGCAGGGGCAACGCCCAATTCCGACAAAGCCGCTTCAAAAATGCGAGCGTCCGGCTTTGCTATCCCTAAAACCGTAGAATCTATGATCGCCTCAAGCAATGGCGACAGTCCATAGGCATCACACCACCCACGCGTATTCCCAAAGTTATTGCTAATCACAGCAAGCTTATAGGTACCATGAAGCGTTTCAAGCCATCGCCGATTATTTTCGAGATGCTCAGCAGCACCCGCGCAAAACCAATCGACATATTCATCTTTCATCTGCTCACTTAAACCTAACCGCTTGTAGATTCCCACTGCAATCGCATCAGCAGTCTCTCGCAACGAACAACGCGCCGCATATTCAGAGGCGACTGCCCCAACCGGTAGCATCGAGCCGTCTTGATAAGACCACTCATGTGAGGTGTCCCCGAGGAAGAATTCTGTTATTGTCGCCTTATCTGCCACGTCGAACGCTTCACGCGTAATTTCTGGGTGCCGCGCGTGAATAAATTGATACGCCCGCTCCAGCCAATGGATACCGTTTCCATCTAAAGTTCCGCCGAAATCAAATATCAATGCGCGGATGTCCTTCATTCACTGTTCCTTTTTGTTTATAATTCTGGCATTCAGGCAACTGATGCCTCCCGGTGTAATTTTATCTCTAACGCTTTTACGACTTCAGCAGGGCCAATTTCCGTCATGCAGAGGTACGGCGCATCCTGCCGGTGGCACGTCCGTCTGTAGCATGGACGACATACCACAGGTTTCTCAACAACGGTATGCCCTGCACCATAAGGTTTATGGCGTACCGGATCCGTTGGACCAAAGAGTGCTATCGTGGGTGTCCCAACCGCTGCTGCGATGTGCATAGGACCACTATCACACGTCAAGCAAATTTCACATCTCTCTAAAAGCGCACCGAGTTGTAAAATTGAGGTCTTACCGACGAGATTAAGTGCCGGTAGCGAAGTCGGCAATGCTGCTGCAAGTGCTGTTTCTGCTGAGGAACCCGTTAGCACAACGCTTGTATCGGGTGTCCGACACGCAATTTGCTCGATGACTTCGACGAAATTTGCTATATCCCACTGTTTGGTACGCCATGTTGTGCCTAAATTAAAAGCAATAAGCCTATCGGTCAAAGAAACCCCTTCAGCATGCAAGAGGTCTTGAATCATTTCTCGATCAGCATCGGTATGCCAAAACTCCAGAAAATCTGGAGAGCCGTCAATATTGAGGAGCTGCAGTACCCGTAAATACCGATGTACCTCATGCACCCTTGTATCATCCTCGCAGGATGCAGTTAGCAACATGCCTCGCCCGCTAACGTTTGTCCCGACACGCATCGGCACCCGCGCGAGGAAGGGTAGCAATGCGTTTCGGAACGAGGCGGGATGCAACACAACAGCAACATCAAACGCAGCTCCGTGTATCCGACGGACCAACCCCGTTAGGGTTCGGTAACGTCCACGGTTTTTGGTATCCACGATGCAGGTATCGACATAAGGGTGTGTTTCCATCAAATCCGCCACGCGTGGTCGCAACAAGAGTGACAGATTGGATTCAGGATAGGCGTGTTTCAAAGCACGCAAGGCTGGCGTCAGTAGCACCATATCGCCAATCCAACCGCCTGTTTGACACACCAAAATATTTTGCATCGTCGCACCCGGAAAAAGACAACAAGCCGTCTGCCTTAGAAAAAGAACGGGTTTGACCAGGCCTTCTTGCCGGTTTCGTCTGTGATTTCAACGCGAACGTATTTAGCGCCGTTTGGAACGCTATATGTCGCCTCTGTTAAAAGTTCACCATCGGATGGAAGGATCCTCCTGCCCCGGCTGCACTCTGCTTTAAAAACAATGGATTGTGCTGGTGAACATTTGACCGTTACCTCGCCATCCTCTAACGCCAGATCCTCAATTTCGGGGCCGAGTGTAGAATAAAACGCACCCGTTCGGAACGCTTTCATGATGCTCTCAATCGTCAACTCTTCTGCTTTCACCATAATCCACCCGTGAAAGCAGTCGTGCTCGGTTCCGTGTGCATCATCCGAAGCGATGCCAAGAACAGGGCCACCTCTATCCAGCAAGTCATCCCATGCCTGTTCCGAGAAACCTTTGCCAATGCCCATACATGTATCGTTGTAGACCTCAATGGCGAAGTACCCGCGTAACGGCAGATAATCTGTAACCGTGTGTCCAGACCAATAAGGGTGACACAAAACGGCTTCACCGCCCTGCGCCTTAATCTCATCAAGCACTGCGTTCGGATGCATCTTTGCGCAATTGATTGTCTCATGAATATTAATCGCTACAAAGTGATACGTCGCACCGCCGTACGGGTTTGACGGATGAACCTCGCTCCCTGATATTGCCAAAAAATCTGATGTACTGTAAGCACTCACATCGTTAACCTTACGGTGATCCGTTAGGACTAAGAAATCGTAACCGGCTTCACGGTACGCTGCGAACCGATCCGACATGGCAAGCTGCCCATCGGACTCCGTACTATGACTATGTGTATTGCCTCGGTACCACTGCCCCGGTTGCTGAAAAGGGTTTGCGTTGAACATTGGTTGCTCCTTGTTTCGTTGATGTACTCAAGTTATTAGCGGATGATGCTTGATGAATCAATCAGACGTATTTTGTACGAGTATTTCTATTTTAGCATATCCAGAATCCGCTTGTCAATAATTGCTCAAACTCAAACTCAAACTACACTATCGCCAATTCATCAGCCGTTTGGCACACCATGAGCGGAGCATCACAACGTCCGCTAAAAGACAACCGGATACTTCAAGAGACTTACCTTAGAAAAAGAAAGGGTTCGACCAAGCTTTTTTGCCGGTTTCGTCGGTTATTTCAACCCGAACATACTTGACACTTTCCGGAATGCTATAGGTTGCCGCCGTCAACAGTTCACCCTCGGGCGGCAGAATTCGCTGCCCCCGACTGCATTGTGCTTTAAAAACAATCGATTGTGCAGGTGAGCATTTGACTGTCAACGCTTTATCATCTAACGCCATATCCGTGATTTCGGGGCCCATTGTAGAATAGAACGCGCCTGTCCTGAATGCTTCCATGATACTCTCAATCGTCAGCGCCTGTGCCTTGACCATAATCCATCCGTGGAAGCAATCGTGATCGGTACCGTGTGAATCATCCGAAGCGATGCCGAGAACAGGGCCACCCCTATCCAGCAAGTCGTCCCAAGCTTGTTCTGAAAACGCTTTGCCGATCTCCATACAGCCGTCGTTGTAGACCTCAATGGCGAAGTAACCGCGCAATGGCAGATAATCTGTAATTGTGTGCCCAGACCAATACGGATGACATAAAACGGCTTCACCGCCCTGCGCCTTAATCTCATCAAGCACTGCGTTCGGATGCATCTGTGCGCAATTGATTGTCTCATGAATATTAATCGCTACAAAATGATGTATCGCACCACCGTATGGGTTTTCAGGATGCACTTCGCTTCCTGATATCGCCAGAAAGTCTGGCGTGCTGTAAGCACTCACGTCATTAACCTTACGATGATCCGTTAGCACGAGAAAATCGTAGCCTGCTTCACGGTAGGCTGCAAACCGATCCGACATGGAAAGTTGACCGTCGGATTCTGTGCTATGACTATGTGTATTGCCTCGGTACCATTGCCCGGGTTCGCGGAAAGGATTTGCATTGAACATTGATGACTCCTTATTTCGTAATGATGTATTTCAATTTTTAGGACGAATGCATTAATTCATCTTGTTCTGACGCTTGAGCGGCTTCTCTCAACACCGCATTGAGTTCATCTTTGAATTGATTTTCATATCTCTCGTGATAGAATGACGGGACACCGATGATTCGGTATTTGCTATTCTCTGTCAGGATTTTACTGCGATATTCAGCACGGATTTCCTCCAGAAACTCTTCTTTCCACCGATCATTTGCTGATAGATGCTCGCCTTTAGGTTCAATAAAAAGTTGGTAGCTCAGCGATGCCCCGTTTTTCTCACGTAAGAACAGCACAAAGTCAGGTTGAAATCCGCGGCCATCGGAGAAATTGTAAAGTGAGAAATGCCCTGCGTTCCGGAGCAGATAGATGTCTTCATAGCTTTCCTCTGATTCTTGAATCCACCTATCCAACATCTGCACGAACGCTTTTTCTTCGCTTGTGCCATAAAGATTCTCAAAGGCAAACCAGTCGCTCACTTTGACGAGATACGCCACATCGCTATCATCAGCACGCGGTGTTTCCACATTGAATTTCAGGGTTTTATCAGTGAAAACAGCGCGGATTTGCTGCGCATAAAAGTGTTTCGTGCCTTCGTACTCGGTAATCTCTTCACGAATTTCGGATTCTATTTGACTGAGCAGCCCTTCACACGCGGATAGTTTTGCCGGGCGATTCCCTTCTAAGTGGGAGAGGTCGCCCTTGAAAGTAATTGCTAAACCTCCGAGATAGTTTTCCGAAGTGATAAATTCCCGGATAGATACCAAATGAGGTAAATACCGTTTAAGCGACGCAAATGCAAAAAACGGATTCCGCGCAATGGCAGATCTAAGGATATTCTGTTCAAGGTCAACTATCTTTACATCTCGGCTGTTTCGGTTGCCTTGTTGCACCGGTGTCTCACCGTTTTCCATGATCGTCGTTACGCCGCCAGCACCTGTATAAATGGTATGCTCATAGTTTTTCTGCTTCACACTCAGTTTCGCTAAGTCGGTAAGAGATTTGACATGCTCGTAACCTTTCGGTACTTGTTTGTTAAGCCAGACAACACCGTGTTTGTAAAGTGCCGTTTCTTTGAACGCATCTTTCAACTTAAGTTCGCGAGTCTCCGGACGCGCGTCCATCATGCCGTGGTCAATCAGTGCAGTCCGAATTTCGGAGATGTAGCGTGAATCGTGGATGCTGTGGTAATGGAGTTCTTCCAACACGCGGAGTTCGTGGTCAAGGTCTTCGTCAAACTTACGGCGGAATT
Source organism: uncultured bacterium (assembly GCA_964593655.1). GTDB lineage: Bacteria > Poribacteria > WGA-4E > WGA-4E > WGA-3G > WGA-3G. Next base: position 5,899 of record CAZQIP010000040.1, read on the forward strand.
TGTCTGTATGGTCTGGCGAAACAAAGGGAAAATAGCGTGCGCCGCGCCCGATGAGTTGTGCCTCGGATATTGTTGTCTTCCCGATTCTGTTTTTTCCTGAATCGCGCGCTTCATAGCAACGGACAATGTCAAAGAGGTTTAACACATCCCATCCTTCGTTGAGTTTCTGCACGGCAAAGATGGCACGAATTGGATTGTTTTTGTCTTCAAGGTTGTTAAGCCGCAGCTGATAAGTCTCCTTTTCCTTGTCGTTGTTGACCGAGAGACAGTGTTCCTCACGGAATGCCTCTTTTAGACGTTGGACCAACGCCTCAGTAGTCATCTTTTCATCAAAGAATCGGAATGCGCGTTGAACAATTTCAAACCCCGATTCTCGAAAACTATTAATCTGATCGGTGGTAAGTTCATTAATCAGTTTGTGGAAGTTTGCTTTGTTCTCTTGCGATTGCGCGATTGTCCGCTGTGCCTTGAACAGAATGACAGGTTTTAGATTGATGCCATTATTCACCGCAACCTGTTCTTTGTACTGATTGAGAATGAGTGCTTGCAAGATGCGTGATGCCTGATCTAAATCCGAGTGTACAAGTACGACCTCTTTTGAGAACCGATCGTTGCGAAAATTCACCAGATCGTAGCGGTAGATAATTTTGTTCCGGTACTTATCTACAATATTTGGGTTTTCGTAATCGTGTGTGGCAGTGAATTCCAGCAACAAGTTATCTTTATTTGCGATAAAGATGCTTTCGACTGTGTTTTCCCAACTCGGTTTCTGCCCCGCCAATTCCAGTTCCAATTGTGCTCGCGTCTGAACGTTCATGTGGTGCGCTTCATCTGATAAGAGAACGATTTTCTCGTCTACGAAATTCTCAGCGGTCAAGGCGTTCTCCTTTTGCGTCGTCATATCGGTGTGGAGCTGCTGGATTGTCGTGAAGCATAAGTTGATGTCGTTTTCGTTGACACCCTCAAAACTGTCCACCTGTGTCACCGCGACCTGTTTCCCTTCAAAATAGATGTGCTCGCTAAAGAGATATTTCGCTGCGCGTGAGTTGAGGAAGTTGTCTTTCGTTTTCTCAATGATATTGGTGGAGTTGACGAAAAAGAGGAAGTTGCGGTAGCCTTTCTCGTAGAGGTAAAGGATCAAGCCCGCCATGATGAGCGTTTTACCGCTGCCGGTCGCCATGTTGAACAGTAGGTGTAGAGGTTTTTCCTTACCAGCAAGATCGTTATTGAAGTAGTGGATAAAACTCGCGAATGCATCCTCTTGGTAGGGACGGAGTTCAAACGCAGGGCTCAGATTTTGCGTGATGCTACTCGGCATTTCGGGTTTGGGAACCCCGAAGTTAAAGGCGATTTCGAGTTGTTCATGAAGAAATTGTTCAAGCATTATTCTTCCAAAGTTTGTTTGTCCTTGCTAATCGCAAGGTTCATAAATTCTAATTTATCAGCACGAAGTAGGTTATTAAGGGCGCGTTTTGCATTCTCATGTACAATAGTGTCTGAGCTGTGAAGTCCTGCTTTTAGAATAGTTTTTGCTTCCTCTGTCTGAATGTAGGTATTATCATGAACACCGTCTGTTAGTTTTGCGAAGCACTCAATTACCTTAGCAGTATGTTTTGGAAGCATTTGGCATAACTCGTTTAAATAGATTTCCCAATTTTCTACTTCGCAATCTTCTGCTTTGCATACATCTATAACTTTGGAATATGACTTCAATCGCCATTTAGCTTCCAAACACTCGGCTTGCAACCAATAGGTAAAATATCGGAGTTCTGTCGGAACCTCTTGTTTAAGTCGCCAATTAAAAAATTTCTTTACTCTGTCTTTCATACTTTGGTCTAAGTCTTTTCCGGTGCTCGACAAGCGATCTCCTATATTGTTGAACAAATTTGCCCAAATTTCTCGCTTTTCGTTAGTTTGCTGGTAAAATTGTTCAAGTAGACTTTCTTGACCTTTAAGTGGGAACATTTCCCACAGATAATAGTTAAAAAGACGTTCACCGAAGACATTGATAGGTTGTCGTGCAATGAGATCATGCTTTTTGAAATCAGATAAATGTTGTAGGGCAAAATTAAAATCGTCTTTAAGAATCTCAAAAATTTGCTTAATTGCACCATTACATAGCACAAAACTACTGAATGCCGCGTACCATTCTTGACGTTTATTTTCTGCCTGCGGGAAAAAATCTGATTTATGCGCAATTGCCCATTTTTCGTTGAAACTACAAAGCGAAGGATAGTACATACCCAAAATGGCATATTCAGGTGGTGTTAGAGGATAATCTATTTCTGAGGAGAACCGTTTTTCAAGAAGTGTTGTTACTTCAGGAACTTCGCCTTGAGATTCATGTCTCCGTAGCCAGGAACCGAATTGGACAAGGTTATCCAGTGCTCGGCTTCGTGTATTATTGATGCCTTCGGTGAGTGGATCCTTGCGATCTAATCTGTTTGGATTACCTTCGTCTAAGTTCCAATCGTATTGTGTGCAAAGCATTTCCAGAATCTTTGCGAGTTTTCCTCGGGCAGTAATAGGGACATCTATATCTTCTTCAAGACATACACCGATAAAGTCACCGACAGCTCGTCGCGCATTGGTCCAGTTCTGATTCTCGCGGGATTCATCACCTTGTTTATAGTCTCGATTGTGTTCTCGGTCTGAATGTGAAAGGATCCACTCGCTGAATGTTAACCATTCGTTGAGTTGGCCGAAATTTCTTTCTTTAACCAGTGCTTGCATTGCATAAATCATCACACGGACGTAAATGGGTCTCTCAATCCGCTCACGATTTTTTATCCAAAACTTCAGTCTCTTAGGATTGGGAATGATTGACTCTTTGAAAACGGTCTGAAAAGCATTAGCAAGTATCTCAATATTAATCCCTACAAATGAATTGTTTTCATAGGACTCTTCATCCTTCTCCCACTCGTTAATAAAATCAAGTAGCTCTTTATCAGTGAGATTAGAGAGGTCTGCAGGGGAACGTGGGCTACGTTCAGACACTCCGCCGGTTCTAACTTCAGTTTTATATGGCGGATAATTATCATCAGAAATTGGTTTATTTATTATATCTTGTAATTTTTTGAAACGAGTTTCATATTCTCCAAATAGGACGGATTCAAAAGGTCTTAGCTGCATCCAATGGAAACGCTGTTGGCGTTCTTTGAAGCGTTCTTCGGTTAATTTTTCACCTAACCATCCTTCTATCCAATGACGATAATTTTCTTTTGATGGCCCCTTCAAGATAGCATCGAAAATACGAATTCGTTCTTCTTCCGAAAGTAACGTATCTTTGAAATGTTCACAGGCAAGACGTATCATCTGTTGGAATTCAAAATGATGTTCCCACAACCCATAATCTTTATGTGTCAAAATTAATTCTCTTATCCACGGTTTGGTTTGTTCATTCGGGTATTGACCATAAAGATGTTGGCGTAGACGTCTGAAAATTGCCCAAGGTTTCTTTCGTAAAACTCCGTCTAAGACTGCAACTGTGTCGTGTGGTTTTTCAAATACATTTGCACATGAATAAGCCAGTGTATGAACGAGTATTCTCTCGGGATTTTCATGTTTATCATCTTGTGGGTAAAGACGGGGACACCATATATTAGAATGGTCTTTCTCATTATTAAGGTCTTCCTTATGTGTTCTTAAATGAATCATATCTCCTAAAGTATCAAAAAGAAGACAGGATGTTTTAAAGGGCTCCTTTTCAGCAAGTGGACGAACGCCTTTGGACATTATATTTGAGTATTCCCAGTGACTATATTTAGAAACAGGATAAAGTGATGTTCCTATCATCTCTCGCCAATCATCTGCATTATCTGATCGCTGTTTCCGTTTTGCCTCTGACTGACGGTCAGGCGCAAACTTAATTAGTATTTTTGCGAGTTCCAATGCTGCCGCGGTCTGATTTTCCTTTGTCCAGTGCTCCAATAGATTTGCATATCTATGCGTCCCGAATTGGGGTTCCATACTTGTATAGTGAAGTATTTTGTCTTTTAGTTTCACCGAGTGTTCTGAGGGAAGCTGCAAAGCAATATCTAAAATACCGTCATATACAACAGAGTTATCAGTATCAGGAAGATCCAACACTAAACTGATAACTTCATCGGGTTTCTTGCTGCATACGTTTTTGAGATATTGAATCTCGGGCCAGTAAGGGAATTGAACCGTGCCATCATCAAATCGTTGGGCTTTTGGAGGGTGTTTAAAGCATCCGCGCTCTGCAAGAGGTTTAAGCCACAACGGATTTTCCAAGCGAGAAAAAAAATACTTACGGTGATGCTCCTTCTTAAACGAGCCTAGAGCTTTATCAATCAATTCACTCGTTGGCTTCTTCCAGGATTTCATGGATACTCCTTAACTGTTCAAGTTCACTGCCCGCAGCGGCATATAAAAGGTTATCAAGATTTTGAAAATGCAATTCCACTTCATTAGATGCTGCTATAGGAAACTCATCCTCACGTAAATGTGCATGTTCGCGAAACCACTTTATTGCTTGTTTCCATTCTTGAGATAAATTCTCGGGGATGTTTTCTTTATCAGCATAATCCAGAAAAGTCGTAAAGAAAGAACTGTCCTTTTCCTCTGCCCTCAGTCTGCCTTTTTTGTGTTCGTCAACCAGTTTTTTTACTTTTTCACAGATATAATGAGGGATTATATGTTCTTTTGGAACGTCATCTGCTGGATGAAATTCATCTCCTCCCCATTTATTCTCCCATTCGTCTTGGAAATCGTTTACAAGATCCACATATTGTGTCCTATCCGCTGTGACACTATTAACAGAATCAGCAAGAAGGTTCATTATATCTCTTCCAGCGTGCGACACAAATGTAATGTAACCTGCAGATTTCTTGTTTAGTTGATCTAATGCACCTTTGTATGCTTCGGCATACACCGGCAGTTCAAGGTCGTCGTTTATCCAGTCAAAAACCGTTTGTTGTTTTTCCGTGAGCATTCCGTTAGGGGAGCCCTTCTTGTTCTACCCTCGCTACATGTTTTCGTTTCGCTCTTCTGAATCCATTTTAACGTGAGTTTAATGATTAAAGCTCCAAATGTAGACATCCACTTGTCGTAAGGAAATCCTTTATCGCCTATTTGTGTAAGTTCTAAAAATTAACTAAATGTTAATTTTTTTCTGGTTTCGTGGACAATTGGTTTCTAAGGCGTAAATTATGAACATTTCGTGAACATGGCACGGATTTTCGTGAACATTCATGAACATTGGCGATTTGTTCAATTTTTGTGTTTGCAATATACGCGGTTGCGAACCCATTCAAGGCGTGGGTTTGTGAGCGAAATAAGTTCTGTGAACGATGATTTTTTTCCTAAGATGTTCATAAATGTTCACGAAATTGTTCACGATTCTTTTTTGTGCTTTGTAAACAGATCAAACGCAGTCAGAACGTTGGA
>CAZQIP010000041.1:0-8593 GCA_964593655.1 uncultured bacterium
AATGAAGCGAGAAACAAGAACGAAGCACGAGGTTTGGACTTGCAAAACGCTCAACAGTTATCATTGTTTGACACAAGCCCAATGCCTTTAGGCTTGGGTAGTTGACATTCTATTAAGGCGAAGCGCTGCTTTCTTGAATCCGTGTCTGAATGCCTGCGACAAGTGTGTGTAATGCAACCGGATTTTCGTTTTGGAATGGGATCACCAAGTCTGCGTACTGTTTGCAAGGTTCGGTGTAGACAGGAAAATTAGGCAGAACATCGCGCCGGTACCAGTTGATCGCCCATTCCAGATCGCCGCCGCGCTGTGCGACATCACGGAGCATCCGGCGCAGGACACGCTCGTGTGCATCTACATCAAGGAACAGTTTGATGTCCATCAAGTCGCGTAAGTCTTCACTCCAGTAGATAAGGTGCCCTTCTACAATGACAACGTCGCTGGGTTGAACACTCGTCTTTTCGTTCCCGCGTTGGGCACCACGGGTACCCGGGGTCGGCACATCAATAGCGTCTCTGGCACGCAGTTTCTTGATGTCTGTAATGAGGGCATCCCAGAGGACAGCATCCGGATGATTAGCGGTAATCACGCGCTCGCGTTCTGCATCCGAGTATTCCGACCAGTCGCGGAAATAAGAATCTTGGTTTAGCACAACGGGCGAAAATGCTGCAAGTGCTTCCGCCAAAGCCTTAGCAAATGTCGTTTTCCCAGAGGCGGAACCGCCCATAATCCCAACAGTGATAGGTGTGAAAGACTTTTCTTTTTGCATAATTTCTCCGTCTACATGATATTGTGGAAATTCAGTTTTGTATGTTAGCATACTTCGGCTTGCCTGTCAAAACTATTTTGGACGCTTTCTTGTCAGAGCAACCTCCACGGTAACAACACTCACTGATTGCTGACAACTGACTGCTGATGGCTTCCTTCTACAAAGACAAAAAAGAAATTTGACTTGACTAAAAAAATGTGTTATTATATAATTCAAGGTCAATAGATAGGGACTTTGGCGTGCCGCTTATGAAACTTATACAGCATAACGGGGTTCCCCTATTACTAAAGACTAAACGTTTTTTTGTGAATAACGTCTTAAGAGCATAGATTGTTTTTCAGACGTTGTGGGCATATTTTTTTGTTGCCTGATTCGAGGAACTTGATAATGCGAACGCTTGAACACAACACCATCGCAATACAGATAACCGGTATACGGATCGTTCGGAATAACGCTCTCCACGCTTGGGCCTTTTTTCTCCTGCTTGCAAGCAGCAGTTTGCTGTTAAAAGGCGTGTTTGTGTTTTATCTGTACTTATATTTGTACGGCAACGATAGGTGGTGAAGGTTCGTAGGTAATGCCTCAATTGTATGATTAACGGATGCCAGTATCACCACCCAGCGTTGAAAATAAATTCGATGTTGGGTAATTTTTTTTAACCGAATTAGGTTTAGGACAGAGTGTTTCGGTGCTGCTTGCAACACCGGGCCCCCCATCCGTTACTGGGAAGGGCTAAACTTGCTATTAAGAAGGTGGAGGTAGTTGAAAAGAATGGTAATCGTTACCAAGACCGATGCAACACAATCAGATATTGATGCTGTTGTAAAACGGATCGAAAGTGTTGGGTTGAAAGCACAAATCTCAACCGGTGAACGGCACACGGTCATCGGTGTCATAGGAGATAAAACATTGCTTGGTGATATTCCGATAGATTCAATGTCCGGTGTTGAGCGAACGATGCCGATTACGGCACCGTTCAAGTTGGCGAGCCGCGAATTTCGGGATGAACCGACAGTTATTGCGGTGAATGGCACAAAGATTGGTGGAAAACAGTTGCCTGTTATCGCTGGTCCTTGTGCAGTAGAGAGCACAGAACAAATTGTGACCATTGCCCGATTGGTTCAAAAAGCAGGTGCGAGTTTCATCAGAGGCGGTGCGTTTAAGCCGAGAACGGGTCCCTATAGTTTCCAAGGCTACGGTGAAAGTGCGCTCAAGATGCTAAAAGCAGCGAAAGACGAAACTGGACTCGGTATTGTCACTGAAGTTATGACACCGCATGAGGTCGAACTCGTCGGTGAATACACAGATATGTTCCAACTCGGGACCCGGAACATGACGAATTTTTACCTGTTACGTGAGGTCGGGCGCGCGCAGAAACCGGTAATCCTCAAGCGCGGGATGTCCGCAACAATCGAAGAATGGCTGCTTGCCGCCGAATATATCCTGGCAGAAGGAAACCCGGATGTCATTCTATGTGAGCGTGGCATTCGCACGTTTGAAACCCATACACGCAACACACTTGACCTGAACGCGGTACCCGTCGTTCATCAATTGAGTCACCTTCCAATCGTCGTTGATCCAAGCCACGGCACCGGTATCCGAAGCTTGGTGTGTGATATGACGAAAGCATCTGTAGCGGCCGGTGCCGATGGGCTGTTACTTGAAGTACATCACGACCCTGATCATTCAATGACGGGCGATGGTGCGCAGTCGCTGTTCCCAGATCAATTTGAGACACTCATGCGCGAGCTGAAACCTATTGCGATCGCCGTCGGTCGTGAAATGTAACTTTTTAATGATTGCGTTTTTGCTCATTTTTCGCCGATGGCAAAAAATGGTTTTCGATGAAGTTGGCGGTGTTGGTTATGTTGTGTTGTCTGATGCTTTTGAACCTGACGGTAACCTTTTGAGAGCATCAGACTTCCCTCGTAACTTGCAAACTTTAGCCATCCCTGATTAAAAATTTGGAGGAAAAAGCCTTGGACGATTTTGAAACCAACCAGCAGAAAGTCTATATTTTTGATACAACGCTCCGTGATGCCGAGCAGACTCCCGGTGCTGCTCTCGGTATCCAGGAAAAACTCGAAATTGCCAAGCATCTCGCCAAATTAAATGTTGATGTCATTGAAGCTGGATTCCCAATTTCGTCACCGGGTGATTTCGACGCTGTCAAACGGATAGCAAACGAAGTTGAAGGACCGGAAATTTGCGCGCTCTCCCGCGTTGTAGAGAAAGACATTACTGCCGCATGGAAAGCGATTGAGGACGCACCGCGCGCCCGTATCCATACCTTTGTCGGCACATCGCCGATTCACATGGGACGCATCACACGGACAACCCCAGAAGATACACGCCGAATGGCAACGGATGCCGTCGCTTACGCGAAGAGTCTCTGTGAAGGGCACCCGGATGCGAATGTGGAATTTTCTCCGATGGACGCGGGACGCACAGAGTTAGCGTTTCTTTATGAGGTCGTTGAAGCGACTATCGCTGCGGGGGCAACTGTCGTCAATATTCCAGAAACCGTCGGATGGACAGTACCAACGGAGTTCAGTAATCTGATTAAAGGTATCATGGAGAATGTCCCGAACGTTGACGATGCCATTATTAGCGTCCACTGCCATAACGATCTCGGCTTGGCGGTGGCGAACAGCCTTATCGCGATTGAGCAAGGCGCGCGTCAGGTAGAATGCACAATCAACGGGCTCGGGGAACGCGCCGGGAACACTTCACTCGAAGAGGTCGTCATGGCAATCCGCACCCGGCGGGACTATTTCAAAGAGTATTACACCGAGATTAACGCGAAAGAGATCGTCCCGATTAGTCGGCGTGTCAGCCGAACGATGGGTATCTCCGTGCAACCGAACAAAGCGATTGTCGGTGCGAATGCCTTCGCGCATAGTTCTGGGATCCATCAGGACGGAATCATCAAATCGCGCGTGACGTTTGAAATCATTGATCCGAAGGAAATTGGGTGGAAAGAGAGTCAACTTGTTCTCAGCCCGCGCTCAGGACGCAACGCACTCAGACACCGACTCAGCGAACTCGGCTATGAAGTGGACGCTGAACAGTTAGACAAAGTCTACGAAAGATTCCTGAGGGTCGCTGATAAGAAAAAAGCAGTGCAGGATGCCGACCTTGAAGCGATCATGAGCGATGAAATTCGCGCCATCCCTGCTGTCTTCGAGCTCGACTATATCCAAGTCGTCAGTGGAACGAAAATTTCACCGACAACGACAGTCGGTATTAAGACGGAAGACGGGATCGTTGAAAAAGCCTCAACTGGCGATGGACCTGTTGATGCAGCGTTTAAGGCGATTGGTCAAGTTGTTGACCTTCAACTGAACCTCATTGACTACCAGATCCGTTCCGTAACCGAAGGCGAAGACGCGATCGGTGAAGTCTCGCTGAAGGTACAAGACAACGGGCACATTATCACCGGACACGGAGCTAGCACAGACATCATTGAGGCGAGTGCCCGGGCATATATTCATGCTGTTAACAAGTTAATCCAGATCCGGTCTGAAGGGTAAGAAGGTCAGGATTTACGCGAATGCCTTTGCTGGCGAGGTGTTTATGTCAAGCCCTGTCGGATTCTCCAACAGGGCTTTTTTCTTAATGTATTTTATAGAAAACTACCAATCCTCAACCAATTGCACTAACAACCGTACACCGTAGCCTGACGCACCTTCAGGGATATACGTAGAGCCTTTCATGCCCCACGCAGTCCCCGCGATGTCAAGGTGTACCCACGGATAGCCTTCAGCGAACTTCTTCAGAAACGCGCCCCCAGCAATCGTGCCAGCGGTGCCGTCGCCGATGTTCTGCACGTCTGCAACCTTGCTTTTGACCGCTTCATCATAATCATCCCAAAGCGGCAATTCCCAGACGCGCTCATGCGTTTTCTCAGCTGCCGATTTCACTTTCGCCATGAGTTCTGGATCCGTCCCCAGTGCCCCTGCTGCGATATGTCCTAAAGTACCAATCACGGCACCGGTGAGCGTGGCTAAGTCGATAACACCTTTCGGGTTATACTGCGCTGTCCACCCGAGCGCATCCGCTAACACCAGTCGTCCCTCAGCATCGGTGTTAAGAATCTCAATGGTTTTACCGCCGTAAGAGGTGACGACATCGCCCGGCTTAACCGCAGTGCCACTCGGCATATTTTCGGTCGCAGCAACTAAGCCGATGACACGCACGTTCGGTTTGAGTTGACCGATGACTTGCATCGCGCCTATCACCGCGGCGGCACCGGACATGTCATGCTTCATCTCATGCATACCGCTTCCACCCTTGATTGAGATTCCGCCTGTGTCAAAAGTAATCCCTTTTCCAACAAGCACAACGGTATCTTGTCCTTCACCGTCAGGCGTGTATTCGAGAATAATAAAGCGCGGCTCTTCAGCACTCCCTTGCGCGACGGCAAGGAGTGTACGGAACCCTTTTTCTTCTAAAGTGGCTTTGTCAAAAATTTCGCAACCGAGCCCTGTCGCTTCTGCTACTTTCACTGCCTTTTCCGCGAGGTGCGTTGGTGTGAGATAGTTTGCGGGTTGATTGCTCAGGTCGCGAGCAAGTAGTGTGCCGTTGGCGATCACTTCTCCGCGCTGGACTGCCGTCTCTATTGTCGCCTGACTCTGGACACTTTCAGCTAAGAACGTGACGGATTCGAGTTTTTTCTTTTCATTTTCATCGCCACTCTCCGTTTTGTGTTCATCGAACTGATAGAGGGCAAGGAGGCTGGCTTCCGCTGCGGCTTGTATCATTTCAGGCGTGGCTTCAATAGGAATCGGGACAGCAGCGTTTGTTAGACCCATATCTCGGATCGTCCGCACCGCGTGACCGGCTGTCTGACGGACTTTTTCAACGGTCAGGTCATGATATTCACCTAAGCCGACCAGTAGCACGCGCGGCGCGGTGATTGCCCCGTTTGTGTAGAGCCAACTGGTAGTTTTCAACTTGCCTGTAAAATCACCGAGATTCATGAGTTCGCGAATGCGTCCACCGAGTGCCTGATCTATCGTTTGGAGCGGAGCACTATAGAAATCCGGATTTTCCAGTATACCGATAGCAATCACATCGCTCTGCTCTTGGGCAAATCCACCCGTTTTGACAGTGATGTTCATATATTCTCCTTTTTATTTTTAAATTTTGTGTAAGCCGTGCAATATTAAGTTTTCCGCATGCCTGTTAAGACGACTAACGGTTCATGGCTCGTGACGGTAATAGAGTGATAGGTATTCGCAGGAACATCAATCCGATCGCCACTTTCTATAGCCCCCTGTTCATCCGCGACCTTCACATCTGCCGTGCCAGATAACACACAGACGACTTCATCTTCGGTGTGGATATAATCGAGATAGGCACCGCCAGGACGACCCGACCACTCGTAGGCATTGAAGCCTTCGGTTTCCAATTGTTGCTTTAAAGCATCAACATCTGCATGCTGTTCAGACCAGCGTGATTTCCAATTCATTTTCCAGCTCCAAGTACATCTGTTGCGTTTTGTGTATCGTCATTTTCTGATAGCGTAACCCGACCTTCCATGTAACGTTTCAACCGATCCCGAAAATCAGAAAGGCATGCCAAGCTGAAATGGTCATCGTCGCCGTTCTTGAGTTTCGAGATGTCTGCCGGATCAACCGCCAGAAGTTTCGCCGCCTTCACGCGTCTCAGCCGAGACTTCTTGAGAAGTGTGAATACCTCAAAAGTCAACTTCGTCCGAAACGACAAAGCTTCGGCTTCTTCATCAGGAAAACCTATATCCTTAAACACGTTCCCACTACTTTTCTCAAACTTCACATCATCACACATGTATTGCCTCCATTTCTCTTGCTCGCCTTAGGCGTTGCTTGATAAGGTCTATTTCTCTTTTGGGGGTTCTTATCCCTCGTGTTGATTTCTTCTCGAAACAATGTAATACATACACTCGCTCTCGGATGCTCACTGTGTAAATAGCTCGGTAAGCATTGGTGGAATGCCGAGCAACAATTTGTAGTACTCCTGTCCCGAGACCTCGCATCGGTTTGGCAGCTGGATGTTTATCTCCGAGTTGAGCGTATTCTAACGCCTTACCGATTGCCTGTCTGACCTCTTTGGGAAATTGCCGTAACCGTTCACGGGAATCTCCAACCCATACAACGTCCTTCATACACACCTTTTTCAAGCGGATTTGCTTCCTAAAAAAACTCTAAAGAGGTTCCAGCCGCACGGGGCATACTTTCAATTCAGCGGTATGTGTGATAGGATCATAGCCGGAACCGGTCAATAGGTTAACCGGAACATCTGCGAAGCTGAAACTGGCAAAGACGGTGCCACGTGGCGAACGGTTCGTCGCTTTGACTTTGATGTTGATACTGCCGCGCGCACTACTCATTTTACACCATTCGCCGTCCGTTAATGCCCACTTCTCAAGGTCCGCTGGATTGACTTCCAGGGATTCTTCCGGCAAGAGGTAATCAATCCCTTGTGCCCTACCCGTCTGTGTTCGCGTGTGATAGGATTGCAAACGTCTCCCTGTTGTGAGCCATACCGGGAACGCTTCACTAATTGTCTCAGCGGGGTCTCGGTAATGCACATTTGAGAAAATACCGCGACCGTTGACAAACGATTCCTCATGTAGCCGTGGCGTACCCGGATGTTCCTTGTGCGGCACGGGCCATTGGTATTCACTCTTATCAATGCGTTCCCAATCTAATCCTGCGTAAATCGGTGAAACCCGACAGAGTTCATTGAAAATCGGCTTCGGTGCGTTAAAATCGAAGCCTTTAAATCCGAGACGTTGTGCAATCTGACAAATAATCCACCAATCCGGTTTTGCTTCACCCGGTGCCGGTACTGCGGCGCGCATCCGTTGAACCCGCCGTTCCGTATTTGTGCAGACCCCATCTGTTTCACCCCAAGCAGTCGCTGGTAGCACAATATCGGCGAGTTCTGCAGTCTCAGTGAGAAAGATGTCAATAACGACGAGGTGCGCCAATGAACGGAGCGCGTGCTCACAATGCTCTCGATCCGGGTCGGAAAGCAATGTGTTTTCGCCATCAATGAGCATCGCGTGTATACTGTCACCACAAAGTTCTAAGGCGGTCACTTTAGTGATACCCTTCTCTAAATCAACCGCTCTCCCATATTCTGTTTGGAACTTCGCCTGATACTCTGGATCCGTAACGGCTTGGAAACCGGGGTAGTTGTTTGGCAGTGCACCGCTGTCGCCTGCCCCTTGGATGTTGTTTTGTCCGCGCATCGGGTTGATACCCGTTCCCTCGCGCCCGACATTTCCCGTCATCAAAGCGAGATTACAGAGGCTCTGGACATTCTCAACGCCACAGATATGTTCTGTGATGCCAAGCGTGTAGTAGATGGCGCCCTTATTCGTGCCCCCGTACCACATCGCTGCTGTCTCAATATCCTTTGCTGGTACACCTGTAATCGTTTCTGCCCATTCCGGTGTCCATTGGCTGATATGTTCAAAGAATGCGTCGAACCCAGTCGTGCGATTTTCGATAAAATCTTCGTCAATCAAGCCTTCGCGGGCGATGACGTGTGCCATGCCAAGGAGCAGTGCTGTGTCCGAACCGACGCGGAGCGGTAGGTAGAGATGCGACAACTCTGCTAATCCGATGCGTCTCGGATCCGCGACGATGAGTTTCGCACCACGGGCGATTGCCTTCTTAAGCCCCGTCGCTGCGACAGGGTGGCATTCCGTCATATTTGTGCCGATACAGAAAATCACCTCTGGTTTCTGCATATCGACGAGCGGGTTAGACATCGCGCCACGTCCGATTGTCGCTGCCAGACCGGCAACGGTCGGCGCGTGTCAAGCACGGCTAC
>CAZQIP010000042.1:0-7993 GCA_964593655.1 uncultured bacterium
GGTCTAACAGTTTCTCCACAGGCTCTTCCCGTTCAGCGGGCCAAATGTCTGATATCTCCCTCGGAAATTCAGAGGAGGCTTTTGTGAATACGTGTAGATGCGCGTCAATTCGTGGCATTATGATACACCTCCTTTGATTAGCCGTCCAAACTAAACAGTTTGCGGCGTTCCGGGGTCTGGCAGTATTCCGAGATAGATGCATACTGTTGTGGTCCAATACGTCCGGGTGTCCGCTTCTCGTAGATCAGGATAATAGACTTACGCGGCGTATCGGAATGATTGTCCATCGAAACGTGCCATCCGCAGGAATTGAACATAATCGCTGTGCCTGCTTTACCGGGGAAAGTTTTATGCCCGGGCATACTCTCTTGCCGCATCGGACGCGTATACGGACCCGCATCCGGTTTATGGCTGCCCGGCACAAAACCGAATTCCCCACTTCCCGGCTGGACATCGTTGACATAGATTTGCACCTTGATGTGGAGTGGATTGCTCTGTCCGACATCAGGGTGCCATCCGGTATAACTCACGGGCCACGGTGCCACCGTCCGAACCTGTGGTCCTAATAGAATCAGGTCGTGGTCGGTGAACTCCATCAACGCGCCGTAATAACTTGGATAGTCGATAATATCAATGAAAATCGGATCTTTCTCAAGTGGGTTTGGGATGTCATAGAAGGTTGCAACGGATTCCCCCGCTTCGACTCTATCCAGCCATTCTGCTTTGCATGCGTCTGCCCAATAGTCGAAAGCAGTTTGGAGTCGCTTAAGATCCTCGCCCTGAATCGCGTTTTCAAAAACGAGATAGCCTTCTTCTTCCCACTGTTTTTTTTCTTTGGGTGTCGGTAGAATCATGGTCTCCCCTCTCGATTGGAAAAACTATCGTTATAGACTTGCGCTGCGTTAAAAAACTTTACCTCTACCGGCGATTTGCCAGACGGCTTCAACTTGATCGCCGCGTATACCTACGAGTTTGTCGTGAAGATTGCTCGTCATTCCTTGATGTAACGGGATAACCGAGAGCTGCTCACCGACCTTAAATCGGTGTGAACATTCGCTGACATCAACATGCCCGTGTTCCACCGACATGCCATAAATTTTCGCGTCTGGATGTTCAATGATATGCCCATAAGGCGTTGGTGGGTAACTCGTAAACGTCTTCTGACCGCCATCAATGATAATCCGATCAAGCGTTGGCGTGCTAACAACGGTTACGATCACGCGTAAGACACACCGCTCAGGTGTTAGCATCTCTGAATTACCGATGCGGGTCATGCCTTCATAGACGTAAGATCCGCTACGGGTTTCTGTACAGCCGATTTCCTTCGATGCTGCTTCAGAACCTGTGCCACCACCACTGATGATGCTCACAGGCATCCCATCGCTTGAGAGCAAGTCCAGCGTTTCTTCAATAAACGGCTTCGCTCTCCCGTTGCTTGGATACGTCATGATACCTTGGAAATCAATGCCTTGCATTTTCATAATCTGTTGCGCGAGGCGTTGTGCAGCTTGCGGTGATTGCACACCGCAGCGTCCACTTCCGGTATCAAGTTCCACGATAACAGGCACAACACAACCGTCAGCGATTGCTTGTTGAGAGATACCGGTTGCGGTATCTTCCGAATCGAGTGCAACGATAATTCGCGCGCGTTGGACGAGTGCAGTCAACCGTTTCAGTTTCGGTTTCCCGACGATATTATATGGGATAAGGATGTTGTCAACGCCCGCATCCACCATCACCTCTGCTTCACCCAATTTCTGACAGGTGATACCTCGGGAACCGGCGGCGATTTGCAGTTTAGCAATTTCTGGCACCTTATGCGTTTTGGTGTGAACACGTAGCGGAATGCTGAGTTGCTGACAGTGCTGTGCCATTCCCTCTATATTCCGTTCAAGTACATCTAAATCCGCAACAAGCGTTGGTGTGTCTAAGGCAGTAGTGTTCATAGTCTCCTCGTGATAGACATTTACAAGCGACCTTATGTCAAATAGGTATCTGTGCTTAATTTACCTGTTGTGCACTTTTGTGTCAAGTAGTTCGTACCATAGCGGTTTATTCTTGATATTTTCTCCAACATGGATACAATAGATACACTTTACAGGCACGACCGAGTTTGAAGTATAGGTATAACTTTCTCTGAGGAGTATTCAATAATTGAGACGATTAATTGTAGGAATAACAGGCGCGAGTGCAGGCATCTATGGCGTCCGCCTGCTTGAAGTTCTCACACAACATGAGGATATAGAGGTACATTTGACGATTTCTGCCTCGGGTGCGCGTGCGCTGTCGGAAGAACTTCAGATTGAAGTAGACCTTGATAATTTCGAGTTGGCATCGCTCATTGGAGTCTCCTCGCCGCGAGTTGTTTACCATCATGAATCGGACATCGCCGCGCCGATTGCCAGCGGTTCTTTTCGTACAGAGGGGATGATTGTGGTGCCGTGTAGCATGGGAAGCATCGCTTCCATTGCCGGCGGTATCTCACGTAACCTTATCCAACGCGCGGCGGATGTGTGTATCAAGGAGCGACGTAAACTTGTGCTTGTGCCGCGCGAGACCCCGTTAAGTTCAATCCATTTAGAAAATATGCTCAAGTTGTCGCGTATGGGGGTCTGCGTGTTACCTGCGATGCCAGGGTTCTACCACTTTCCAAAGAATGTTGATGATCTGCTCAACTTTGTTGTGACCAAAATCCTTGATCAGTTTGGGATAGATACAAAACTGATTCAGCGATGGAAAGAGTGATGCCTCTGCCAGAACCACCAGAGTAGTGCTGGAATAAGGGTGAGTGCTCCCATGCCCCACAAAATAACCGGCAGTTGAAATCGATCCATTAGTGCGCCAGTGATGAGTGAACTGGCACCCCCCATGAGTGTAAAAAGTGCGAACTCAGTGCCAAAGATGCGTCCGCGAATCTCATTCGGGGCGCGTTGCAGCAGCAATTGCGTTGAAAATACCCATGTAATCCCGCCGCCAACGCTTCGGACAAACCCACCGAAAAGCACAGTTCCGAAAGTGGAGACAGGTGCCATGATTGCTAATCCAATCGCTGCAATTACATAACCGAAGCTAATACTTACCCGGAGCGGTTTGTCCCGATCACCTGTCCAATGCCGTGCGAGGATTGGTCCAATGCCGCTACCAACGCCATTCATACAGTACATCATACCTAAACTGAGCGCACCACCGACCCCGATAACGAAATAATTTTTAGCGATTTCAACCAGTATGACCTGAACGCCGGAGGACAGTAAAAGGGATATCGCTGCCTTGTGCAACGCTATAAAGAGGATATCGGGATGCTGAAACATATAGCGCAACGCCGTTAACTTTGCCCGTCCGGGAGTTGCTGCCGTTTCGGGGGACGAACTGGGTAGCCTAATCTTAAGCAAGAGTCCTGCTGAAAGTGCAAAGGTGCATCCGTCAATAACGAAGGCAGTCTGACTACCCAAAAATCCTGTTGTTAAGCCACCGATGGCGGCACCAACGGCAAGCATGACCGACCAAGTCGCAGCACCAAGTGTATTAGCAGTACCAAGTTCCTGTGGGGAGGTGAGGTCTGGTAAGATTGCACTCCGTGCAGGACTGAAGAAACCGCTTACGCCGAACAGAAGGACCGTGAGGGCATAAAGTAACCAGATATCGCTGGCATCTCGGACAAAAAGGAACCCAAGAACAATAACTGCCCGCGCGAGATCGGTGATGATTAGCAGGTGCTTTCGATTATAGCGGTCGGCACATATCCCGGCGATTGGAGCGACAACAAATGGTGCCAACATCCGGATTGTAAACAGAACACCTAAAGCAAGTCCCGAACCCGTCAACTCAGTAATTAATATTGCAGAAGCGATAAGGTTAAACCAGTCCCCTAAGAGGCTAACAACCTGTCCACCCCAGAGCCAACGGAAGTTAGGGTTTCGTCGAAGTAGTTCAAAATAGCCGACCGATTCTCCTGTATAACCGGTCGGTTCATTGGTCTTTTGCTGTTGATCTACCGCAGACTTTATTGGCGTGCGTTCCTGTTTAGACAATTACAGACCCCATCTCTCATTGATCGGTTTCTGGTAGACTTCAATGTCTCCTGCCACTACCGCCTCATAGTCTACTGCTTGTCCGCATGCATTAGATTCGTAAATTGCTTCACATATCGATTTTGCGCGAAGCCCTACTTCGGCATCGAGTTCAGGAGGACGATTGTGCGCTATTGCGTCCACGAAATCGTAGCACTCCAGTACTACGCCGTCGGTGAAATTGTGGGGGAAAAGTCTCGATTTTTCTTCATCTGACAGGCTTGCCATGTAATCAGCAATAAGACTTTCCATGCTATGGCGGGTCCCATCTTTGAGGATGACTTCCGCACCATCAAAGGGACCGTGGAAGATATCGCCATCATCAAGTAGACAACCTTGGCTACCGTAGTAGACGACATGATGGAAATCGTGTCCAATCGCTGCCCATGTACACGTCCAAAGTCCGATGACTCCATTTTTGAAGTTGATGGTCGCTATCCATGTGTCTTCTTGTTCGTTTTTGACGATTTCTCCAGCTTTGGTGACGCGTAAATCTTCAAATTGACAGACGCGTGCATAGACAGTGCTCGGGTCACCAAAGAGGTAGCGTATTGTATCGCAGTAGTGTGCGCCAGAATCCATTACCATGCCACCACCGCCGAGTGTCAGATCAAGTCGCCAGTGCCAGTTGCTGTGTGGGTCTGGTGTCCGATAACTGGCGTGCTGTGCGGAAAATGTCCGTAAATCACCGAGCATCTGTTTCTCATTCATCAACCATTCTGCGGTGCGCCGACTCGGCATCCGTCGGATATTCTCAGCGGTTGCAGCGATTTTATTATTCGCTTTCGCAGCGTTAATAATCGCATGGCTCGCCTTGACGGTAACACCCATCGGTTTTTCTACTATGACGTTGACACCGTTATTAAGACATTTGATCGCGTTGATGTGGTGATGCGCATGCGAAGTGCAAATGTCTGCCCCGTCCAAGTCTGCGGTTGCGAGCATGGTATCGGTGTCATCAAATACCGCTGGTTTTTTACCTGTTACCTCTTTCACTCGCTCGGCGAATTGATCCGCCCGATCTTTGACTTCGTCGCACATCGCGACAAGTTCCACTTTCCCTGGCTCTGTTTGATGTATTGTAAGATAGGCGTTGAGATGCCCATTCGCCATCCCCCCGCATCCGATAATTGCCATTTGAACCGCCATGATTTTTCCCCTTTTTAGTAAGCGTGTGAGTCTGTTGCGTTACAATATCACAGATGCGTTTTTTTATCAAATTAAAGCACTTTTTTAGGAACGCAGTCGTAGGCTAACACAAGAGATTTCTCTGATCTGTTATACACCGCTAAAGGTCGGAAAGTGTATCGCAGCATTTCTAATTTAACTTGACAGAATGGTTTCTGCTGTATAATATATACCCGTTGTCTACTCGGGTTGTTTTGTTTCTTGGATTACGTTGTCAACATAACTTATTTGATGGTGCTGAGTTGAAAATTCCATTGTTACATCCATTCAAAAGATATTCTGAAAAAGTCGGACAGCCCCCCGGGACCCTTGTTTATCTGGGTGAAGAGCCAACGGAACCTGTTCGGATTACCATTATTGATTACGATGAAACACACCTTCAGGAAGAAGAAACTCAAACGGTTGAGGCGTGCGTGCCTTTCATAGATACTGAGTCTGTAACATGGATTCAGATTGAAGGAATTCATGAAATACCTGTCATTGAAGAGATTGGGGCGTGCTTTGGTGTCGATCCGCTTTTACTTGAGGATATGATGAGTCCAACCCAACTTCCTAAGATAGAGGTTCGGGAGGACTATGTTTTTATCATCCTTAAAAGCCTTGACTATAATAGTGCATCCGCCAGGGTCTCCAGAGAGCAAATTAGTCTTATCATCGGTCCCAATTTTGTGCTATCCCTCCAAGAAAACTATAGCGAAATTTTCACATCTATCCAAAATAGACTCCGAAACGCACACGGCAGGATTCGGCGGATGCAATCGGGGTATCTTGCTTATGCGTTGATAGATATTATTGTTGACCACTATTTCATAGTCCTTGATGAAATCAATGAACGGATTCAAGCATTGGAAGAAGATATTATGAAGGCCCCTTCACCAGAAGTTCTCGCAAAAGTCAATGTTTTAAGAGCGGAACAGCTGCTGCTCCGTAGACCAATTCTCCCCTTACGGGACGTTCTCATTGAAATTTTGGAGGATGAGATACCATTACTTGGGGAAAATACACACCGATACTTCCGCGATGTTTACGATCATCTGATTCAGGTGATTCAGATGTTAGAAATGATCCGATCAGCTGTTTCAGGGCTATTTGATGTCTATACCTCGGCAGTTAGCCATAGGATGAATGAAGTTATGAAGGTGTTGACTATCGTTGCTACGTTCTTTATTCCTTTAACCTTCATCGCCGGTATTTATGGCATGAATTTCAAGTTTATGCCTGAACTTGAAACAAAATGGGGGTACCCGATTGTTCTATTAGTCATGTTAAGCATGAGTATCGGTATGTTTATCTTTTTCAAGTTTAAAAAATGGCTCTGAATTTTTAACACTCTTCCGTCAAATCCCCATGCTTAGCTTGCGGGCTATAGACGGCGAAGGGCGTGATATAAAAATAAAGTTGACAAGACAATCTAATCAAAATATTGTATAATGATAATATCGTGTTGGCAGACATTATCAGCATTGCTTCTCAGTAATGTGTCTGCCTCCCACTGATAAGGGGATAATCGCACGATACACGATATACTATGAGAAAAGCAGAGAAGTTCAAACTTCAGAATCAATCGAACACGATCAAAATAGGTAACATGCTTGACGATATGTGGCAGATACACCTGCATATCCTGCTGTTGTCTCGTAGATATTATCGCATGTTCGGTAAGAATCTATCTGCGTATCGTTTGAATGCCCACGTTGCAAAACTCAAGAAAACGACTAAGCCACATTGGAAAGACCTACCGAGTCAAGTTGTGCAAGACGTTGTATTGCGTTACGGCAAATCACAGGACGCTTTTTTTCAGAATATAGAAGACCGCAAAGCCGGTAAAACGACCCGTAAAGTGGGTAAACCGAAGATCAAACCGCGTCATAAATATAGTTCTATGACGTTCACACAAGCGGGCTACGAGATTCAAGGGCATCGTATCAAAATCAATTGTATAGACACATGGTTTTCCTTTCACAAACACCGAGAAATCAAAGGTGTCATCAAGACGATCACACTCAAACGTGACAGGTGCGGTGATTATTGGATATGCTTTTCGTGCGAGAATGTTGACGCTTCGGAACCGAAACCCAAGACGGGTAAGAGCGCAGGGTTTGATTACGGAAACAAAACATTCCTAACAAGCGACGCAGGCGATAAGATAGAATCCCCACTATTTTTCACGCAATCCCTGAACAAGTTGCGAACACTTTGTAAAGCTCTCAGTCGTAAAGTTGTAGGTTCAGGAAACTGGTATCGTGCCCTTCGTGCTTTGGTAAGACACTATAGAAAAGTTGCCTGCCAAAGAAAAGATTGGCAATGGAAACTTGCTACTCAACTTTGCACCGAGTATGATATACTCATTTTTGAGACGCTGAATATAGACGGTATGAAACGACTTTGGGGACGTAAAGTCTCTGACCATGCTTTCTATCAGTTCATGCAAATACTGGAGCAAAAGTGTGCAAAGCACGGTAAAGCACTCCAACGTATCAGTCGGTGGACAGCAACGACGAAACCTTGCAGTGATTGTGGATACAAAAACGAAACGCTTACGCTTGAAGATAGGCAGTGGACATGCCCCGAATGTGGCTCACACCACGACAGAGACGTAAACGCTGCTATCAATATCAAACAGGCAGGCTTGGCTGCCTAAAGTGGAGACGACGTAAGACGAGCTACCTCTCAGAGGTAAACGCTGTTGTCGAGGAAACACAAGCCCCTACCTTTAGGTAGTGGGTACCTATGAC
>CAZQIP010000043.1:0-10081 GCA_964593655.1 uncultured bacterium
GGTTACCCCGAAATCTACATAACGAACTATGGGCATAATCGTCTTTATCATAACAACGGTGACGGCACTTTTACCGATATTACACAAAAAGCAGGGGTTGGCGATGAACGCTGGGGAACAAGTTGTGCCTTTCTCGACTACGATGTAGATGGCGATGTTGACCTCTATGTCGTCAACTATATGAAATTTTCGGTTGAAGAAAATCAACGATGGGAGACACGGGGTATCAGAACGTATTGTAGCCCGACGGATCAGATTGCTGGCAGCCATTTTGTTAGCGAACCTGACATCCTCTATCGCAATAACGGCGATGGTACTTTCACGGATGTCACTGAAGCTGCGGGGATCTCACATCGCGCGCTCGGTCTCGCGGTTGCAGTCGCGGATTACGATAATGATGGGTATCCAGACCTCCATATCGCTAACGATATGGAGGCAGACCTGCTTTACCGGAACAACGGCGATGGCACCTTTACTGAGACCGCTGACCTTACAGGCACAGGCTATGATGGGAACGGTTTCCCCGGAAGCGGCATGGGCAGCGCGTTCGGCGATTACGATAACAACGGCTACCTTGATCTCGTTGTTAGCAATGCCTCTTCACTGCCCGTGATCCTTTATCAAAATGAGAGTGCTGTCTTTTTTACCGATGTCTCTTTTACTTCAGGGATTGGCGCAGTGACGCTCCCGTATTTTAAGTGGGCAGTCGAATTCTTTGATTACAATAACGATGGTCTATTGGACATCTTTGTTGCAAATGGACATCTTCAGGAAAATATCGCGCTGTTCTCGGATAGTACTTATCCACAGTCTGACCTACTTTTTCGCAACACACGCCAACAAAACGGCACATATCATTTTACCGATGCATCTGTTAAAGTTGGTCTGGCAGAACTACCTAAGAGAGTTAGCCGCGGTGCCGCGTTCGGTGATTACGATAATGACGGGGACATTGATATTTTCCTCAATAACTCCAACCAACCGGCGACACTCCTCAGAAACGACGGTGGCAACAGCAACCATTGGCTGACAATCCAACCGATTGGCACACAGAGCAACGCATCCGGTATCGGGACAAAGATAGTTGTGAAAGCGGGAGGTCTGTCTCTATTCAAAGAGGTTCGCAGTGGTGCGAGCTATCTTTCGCAAAGCGATTTGCGCGTTCACTTCGGACTCGGAGAGAATTCAGAGGTTGACAGTTTGGAAATTCACTGGCAAAGCGGACATATAGAACAGTTTTCTAATCTAAAATCAAATCAAATTCTTCGTATTAAAGAGGGACATGGAATTGCAGACAGGCAGAAAATAAGATAAACCAAGACAATGAACTCTCAGGACTATTTAGTTTTCGGTTTTTTCGTCCAATTTTGCGGCGTACTCGCCCATAAGCGACCTGCTTTAGACCGCCAGACCCGATAGATGCGGTTTGCAACCGCACCGGACTTAAAAAAGAAGATTTAAAAAATTAGGCAATCCGATAATTTTTAAAACTAAATGACCCGGCAGATCGTGGCGATGAGAGTAGACAAGAAAAATGCGAGTAGGTATCGGTTACGATATTCATCGGTTGGTCGAAAATCGAAAATTGGTTTTGGGCGGCGTTGAAATCCCGTATCATTTAGGGCTGTTAGGGCATTCAGACGCGGATGTCCTCACGCACGCTATCGTAGACGCAATTTTAGGGGCAGCCGCACTCGGTGATATCGGCACACATTTCCCTGATACGGACCCCCGTTATGAAGGAATGGACAGCCTTATTTTCCTACAGGACACCGCTTTGAAAGTAACAGCGTGTGGCTACCAGATCGAAAATATAGACACTACAGTTATCGCACAACGTCCGAAATTGGCACCTTACATTTCAGATATCCGAGAGACGGTCGCCAGAACGCTTGATATTGCCGTAGCGCAGGTAAACGTTAAAGCCACCACCGCAGAAGAATTGGGGGTTGTCGGAGAGGGTAAAGCAATTGCCGCTCACGCTACCGTTTGCCTTTCTCGGCGATAGATGTTTTTTGTTTTCTCTCTGTTTTTACAAACTGAGCCGATTAAAAACTCGGCATGAAATTAACCGAAGACCTGTCCAAAGCGAAGTGGGGGGTTTTGCTTGGGCGTTTCTTTAGTCCAGGAACCCATAGCTAAAAAAATGAAAATCTATAACTCGTTGAGCCGGCAATTGGAGGACTTTGTACCACTAAATCCTGAGCAGGTGTCAATCTACAGTTGCGGTCCCACTGTTTACGACTACATCCACATGGGCAACGCACGCACCGCTTTGGTAACTGATATTATTAGGCGTTATCTCGTCTATAAGGGGTACAACGTTAAACTGGTTCAAAACTTGACAGATATTGATGACAAGATTATCAAGCGTGCCGCAGAATTAGGAGTCACTGCGAAGCAGCTTGCACATCAAAATGGTGAAGCGTTTTTTCAGGATTCGCAACGCCTCGGTATTCAACCCGCAGATGTCCATCCGAAAGCAACTGAACATATTCCAGAGATGATAGATTTGATCCAAATACTGCTTGAAAAAGGGGCAGCTTATGTCATTGAGGGAAGCGTCTATTACCGCGTGAATCAGTTCGCTGAGTATGGGAAGCTTTCCAATCGCAAACCGGAGGACCTGCTTGCTGGGGCGCGGGTTGAGGTTGATGAGCGGAAAGAAGATCCCCGTGATTTTGATATGTGGAAAGCCGCAAAACCTGGAGAACCCTCCTGGGAGAGCCCGTGGGGGAGAGGCAGACCCGGGTGGCATATAGAATGCTCGGCCATGGCAATGAAACATCTCGGTAAAACTATTGACATTCATGCCGGTGGTGAAGATTTGCAGTTCCCCCACCATGAAAATGAGATCGCACAGAGTGAATTGGCGACTGAGACCCCCTTTGCACGTTACTGGATGCACGTCGCTTTTCTAAAGATTGATGGTCAGCGAATGGGGAAATCGGAGCAGAACTTTATCTTACTCCGGGATGCTCTGGACAATTATCCTACTGAAGTCATTCGTCATTTTCTTATTTCCGCACACTACCGTCATCCGCTTGACTACAATCAAGAAAGTCTAAAGAAATCAGAAGGCGCGCTCAGGCGCTTGAACAATTGTTTGGATACGTTAAAACAATACGATAGGGAAGTTGGTCTAAATGAGGTAACTGATGCCCCTCTATCGCACGCTGTACTCGAGATGAAGTCACAGTTTACGCACGCAATGGATACCGACTTCAATACCGCACAAGCACTCGGTGCTATTTTTACCCTTGTCAGCGAGGTCAATAAATCACTCAGCACGCTCGATGAAGCCGCAGCTCCCGTTCTCGCACAAGCATATCAGGCGTTGACTGAAACTTGTCAAGTCCTCGGGATCTATAATGTAGAGGCGCAGAATGACGATGGCAATAACGTCCAACAACGCGACCAGATTATTAACCTCCTCTTGGAAATAAGACAAGATGCCCGCAATCGGAAAGATTGGGAGACATCTGATAAAATTCGTGACCGACTTAAAGAACTCAACATAGAAATTAAGGACACCCGTGAGGGTGCCACTTGGAAAATTATATCGTAACTGAATATCCATAGCGCGATAGTTTATGCTGGAGTGCTTATTAAAGGAGTAAAAACATGATTTATCGGTTCACAGTGCTCATTTTACTGTTCTGTTTTTCTGTTATGCTTACAGGCTGTAGCGTGCTCTTTTCAGCACAGGAGTTGAGTGAGAATTATGCCCTGATGGAAGGCGTACAGTCAACAGTTCCACAAGCAATTGATGGTAAGTTAAACACCATCGGTGAAACGACGTTTCCCGCGAGTACGGAAGGGTTCATGGGCGCAAATGCCGCATCGCAAGTGGTGATTACATTACCAGAAAAAAAAGTTATCCGCAAAATTGTCATACACTCGGATAATTTGTCGCAATTTGATATTTACGCGGATCAGGGTAGTATCACAGCGAATGAAGATTGGAAGCTTATTAAAGATGTAAAAAGTGTTAAGCGGAGTCCGATTGAGGTTTCATTATTGATTCCGTTTCCGACCAATCGAGTCCGGTTACGGGTTTTGGGCACCAAAGATGATGCCCTGTTGAACCGACAGCAACGCGCAAGGTCGGGCGGTTTCCGTGGATGGAATGCCAATCGCCGTGCAGCTGCGAAAATCCGAGAAATTGAACTCTACGGCTACAAAACTGCTGAACAAGTAGAAGCAGAGGAAGTTACAGGTAAGCGTGAAAAAGAACTTGATGATTTACTCGACTTGGAGTAACATAAGAAATTGATACCAAGGCGGTTGTTTCTACAATGCCGCCTCAACTTCATACGATCCGAAGCGGCACCCGTGTCGTTATCCGGGACAAGGAGGTAATATATGCGTTTTATATTATTAATGATGACCCTCTGTGTAATCGTTGGGTTATCTGGATGTGTTCTCTCGTCAAACCCGTCGTTTAACCGGAGCAAGAACATCGCACTTGATGCTACGAGTGAGGATACGAAGTACCATGACGATAATATGTACTCAGTTGGAGAGACGGGACCTATTCTCGAAGATGAAAAGGACGAAGCATCCCAGCAGGAATCTGATGACTACACCGAAGCGGTTCTCAAATGGCGACAGCCACAGACGATTCAACAGGTAGTCGTGAAAGCCGAGCCAGGGCAGCTCGAATTTTTCTACGTACAGTACATGGATGATGAAGGGGAATGGGTCACAGTCAAACATGTCAAAGACAACATGCGTCCGGTTTACACCTTTACCTTGAGGGACCCAATTGTAACGACTAAGTTTCGCCTCAAAGTGCCGAGGCGTTGGGATTCACGGCGCGTCGGCGGGCAGAAACGCTCAACACGCGGCGAAACTGGTGCACCGAGTATGCAGGAGTACAAGAAGATTCAAGAGATTGAACTCTATTATGCACTCCCACCCGACCCGATGGAAGCCGCGGCAACGCAATAGTAGTATCGGGTTTACAAAGCGCACCAAACAATGTTATCTGCACATCGCGTAAGGCGAGGATATGCTTTCTAACGAGACAATCAGCCTAATTCATTTAAACATGATTCAAGGGGTTGGACTAAAAACCGTTCAATGTCTGCGCGATGTTTTTGGGAGTGCAGCGCGTGCACTTCAGGCGACACCCGCCGAACTCGAAAAGATAGACCGACTTTCGCCTGCGATGCAGAACCTCCTGAAGCGTAAACCCATTCGGTATCCAATAGCACGCGAATTGGAATTAATACGCGAATACGATTGTCAGGTCGTGACGCTTTATGATGACGCGTATCCCGAATACTTAAAGGAAATTGATACACCACCCCTCGTGCTGTATATCAGAGGTGAACTCACACCGGAAGACTCGCTCAGCCTTTCGATCGTCGGTTCGCGCGATGCGAAAGATTACGGGCGAAAGGTGAGTTATCGACTGAGTTATCAACTTGCACAGCGCGGACTCACGATCGTGAGTGGGTTAGCGAGAGGGATTGATACTTCGGCGCATCGCGGCGCATTGGAAGCCGGGGGCAGAACAATCGCTGTGATGGGCAGCGGCTTGAGTTTCATCTATCCTGCAACAAATAGTGATCTCGCTGAGAAAATTACGGAATCCGGCGCGCTAATTTCCGAATTCCCGATGGGTATCCAGCCGAAACCGAGGAATTTTCCACGCCGGAACCGTATCATCAGTGGGCTAACGCTCGGTACTGTTGTCGTGGAAGCGTCAAACCGAAGCGGCGCTCTCATTACTGCACGTCTCGCTGGTGAACAGGGCAGAGAAGTCTTTGCTGTGCCGGGGGAGATCTTTTCTGAACTCTCAACCGGCACCCACAAGTTAATTAACAACGGCGCAAAACTTATCAATACTGTGGACGACCTCCTCAATGAACTACCACCGTACGCATTAAACCGGCTCCAGGCCGATGTGCCAACATCGCAGACACCGGGTGCAGAGACGGAGTCTTCACAAGAACAACCCACTGAAAAAAGCGATCCGAAACCTGCAGCCGCACAATCTCCCGCTAAAGGGCAACACCCCATTCAGAGCGCGCCTCCACCGGGTTTAACACAGGACGAGAGAACAGTCTTTGACGCTATTGAGGCCCCCTCATCACATATTGATACGATTGTTCGGACGACACAACTCTCGATTGGTCAGGTGTCGAGTGTCCTACTGATGTTGGAACTCAAAGGCATCGTTCAACAATTGCCAGGCAAGCAATTCGCTAAGAGCGGTTAGTAAATTGCCACGTAGTAGAGAGAAATTGAGATATTGAATGAAAACGAACCTAACCTTTCAATATGATAGAGAGGCGGATATTCTGTACGTAAACACTTGCCCGCCATATCCAGAACAGGAAAGCGAAGAGCTTGCTGATGAAATCATCGCGCGTTTCAATCCAGACACAGGCGATATTGAGAATCTTGAAGTCTTGTTCTTTTCCACACGCTTGTTACGCGAAGAACTCTTTCATCTACCGATTTCTGCCCGTTTGCAGCTAAACGAAGAATAAACGGGGTGCTGCCTCTTGAATATCGGATTTTCTATAGACATAACACCCTACCGGGTGAGGAAGGGTTTGAAAACTTATTCAAACGTCTATAACGCGTTAGGTAGCGACTTGGGTTAGAAATATGAAGATACTTGGCATTGATACTTCATGTGATGAAACCGCCGCCGCGGTTGTTGCGGATGGCAAAGAAGTGCTTTCTAATATTGTCGCTTCACAGGTTGAGGCACACCAAGAATACGGTGGCATCGTCCCGGAACTCGCATCCCGCAAACACATTGAAGCCATTAACTACATTGTCAGTAGGGCGTTAGCGGAGGCGGGTGTCACATTTAAAGATTTGGAAGCGATAGCCGTGACGAATCGCCCCGGCTTAATCGGGGCACTGCTTGTCGGTGTCGCAGCAGCGAAGAGCCTCGCTTATTGCCACGATCTACCACTGCTCGGTATTAATCATATTGAGGGACATATCTACGCCAATTATATGGTACATAACACCCTAACATTTCCGCATATCTGTCTCACGGTCTCTGGGGGGCATACCCTACTCGTAGAGGTTCACGAAGGGTGGAAATACAAAGTATTGGGAAGCACGCAAGACGATGCCGCCGGTGAGGTCTACGATAAGGTTGCGAAGTATCTCGGACTCGGTTTTCCCGGAGGGAAGGTTATTGATGAACTCGCACAGAGAGGGAACCCTTCAGCGATAAAATTCCCGAGACCGATGCGGAATAGTGGGGACTACCAGTTCAGTTTTAGCGGTATCAAGACCTCAGTCCGTTATTTTGTAGAGAAAGCACGGCGGGCAGGCGTACTCGTGGAAAACGGACAAGAGCCTGCTAAGGATGCAAATCCTGATACAGTAACCGTTGAGGATATTGCTGCGAGTTTTCAAGCGGCTGTCGTAGATGTCTTGGTTTACAAGTCAATCCGTGCCGCGAAGTCCACGCGTGCCAGAGCGATAACGCTAACGGGGGGCGTTGCCGCAAATAGCCAACTTCGCGCTTCGCTGAAAATCGCCGCCGCTGAAATCGGTGCCGAGGTCTATTATCCGCCGATGAACTTGTGTACAGATAACGGCGCAATGATCGGAGGTATCGCTTACGAAAAATATAAGCAGGGACTCCAAGACGGTCTCTCTCTGAATGCCGCTGCAAACGGTTCTATTGTTGATGTCTAACGGAGGAAGTGGATTTTGGAAGCAGAGATATGTATTGAAGCTGTCCAGTGCCTGAAATCAGGCGGTATTATTGCTATCCCCACCGACACAGTCTATGGATTGGGAGCCGACCCATTTAACGCAGATGCTGTGCAAAGGCTCTACACGTTAAAAGGACGACCAGACGGTAAACCGATTCCACTCGTCCTGAGTTCGGTTGATGATGTCTATCGCGTTGCCCAAAACTTACCAGACTACTTCTTTCACCTCACGGATCGGTTTTGGCCCGGTGGTTTGACGATTATTGTTGAGGCGAAAGATCTGCTTCCGGTATTGACAGCCGGTGGTAACACGGTTGGCGTACGCATTCCGGATAATCCACTACTTCTGAAAATCTTGGAAACTTTTGGCGGACCGGCAGCGATTACAAGCGCGAATCTATCAGGAGAACCGCCAGCTACCTCTCCACAGGAAATTGGTGAGGAGCTGGCATCGAGAATTGATGTGATTGTTGATGGCGGCAAAACACCAGGGCCCGTTCCGTCTACGGTCTATGACATCTCTGTCTCACCGCCGCTGATCCGACGGCCCGGCGTGATTTCAGAAAAGACCCTCGCTAAGGAGCTCGCGTGCTACAACAAGCTTTAAAGCAGCTGCTGCAATTCTTAGCCACACCTACCGGGAATTCGGTCGTACTCGGTGTCATCAGTTTTGTTCTTTTGGCGATCGTCTATCACAGAAAACGGCAGATTCCAGGATTAACAGTGGCGGTTATCCCCGAAGATACATGGTTTATCAATCGCGATGACAACCATCGCCTCGCTATCGTTGTATCCCTGCATCTGATTAACAAATCAGCCGCGCCTATCCGGATTCGGTCTTGTAAGTTGAGCGGATATGCCCCCAAACCGCCACCTGAGAAATTGGTTTTAGAGGGACATGATACGAGTGTTGAACTCGCGTATCCGAAGCACGATCTCTTTGCCGGTGCAGGGGGACATCCTTCCGAGCACACATCGGAGTACGTCCTCAATCCTTATACGGAACAACGGATGTGGGTTTTCTACCACTCCGGTATTGTCACAATGACGAACATGCTGCGCGCCCCCGTTGTGATTAAAGATATGAATCGGAAGCGTAAGTCTATCCAAATAGCAGTGCCTCGCAATATGGAGCAGATTCAGCTCTATCGCGAGGCAGCCATGCGTTGGTGATCTAATCAAGTTCAGACAGTTTAACGGTTCTGCCACCCGCTTCCGCGGACATATCGGCAGCGAACACGACACGATGTGTTTCAAACGCTGTATCAAAATCGGTCAACGGCATCGGTTCGTTACGCCCGATGCTATCTATAAACGCTTGGAACTGCGGTTCATACGGATGATCGCTGACATCACCGGAGTCAATGAGTGAGGTCTCAAGTGTGCTCCATTGACTTTTATCCATCCCTTTAATTTTTGAGGAATAGATACGGTTATCAAGCAGACTGCCTTCACTGCCGACGAGATGAATATGGAAGTAGTAGGGCTGCAAGCAATCCACGCAGGAGGTGACTTTTCCAATCTTTCCACCGCCTTCAAATTTAAGCAGACTCACACTGGTCGTCTTGTATTCATAAGGTTGAAAATTAGCACCTGTGGATTGTGTGTGATAACCGGTTACCTCTTCAACGTTTCCATCCATAAAAAAGAGGAGCGCATCAAGCGCATGACAGCCAGCGGTGAGTAGTGTGCTACCGCCAAAATCTTTTTTGATGTTCCATTCGTATTGCCCATACCAGGGGCCAATACCGTGGTAATAATCAACCTCAGCATAGTGGAGTTCACCGAGCAGCCCGTTGTCAATTACGGAGCGAATCATTGTGAAATGCGCACTATATCTGCACTCAAAACAGACGCAGACGTTGACACCGTTACTTTTGACGGCATCGCGGACGGCTTTCGCATCTTCGTACGTAAGGCAAATCGGTTTCTCGATAATCAGATGTTTTCCCGCTTCCGCAGCAGCGATAGCTTGTTCCGCATGGAAAGGGTGTGGCGTACAAATGTCAATAATATGTACGTCCGGGTCGGCAAGCATTTTATCAAAATCGGTATAAGCTTTGAGAGGTGTTCCATAAGTTTCTGCTAATACAGATTCATCGTGTTCGCGCCGTGAGCAGATGGCAGTGACATCTGAACCTGTAACAGCTTTAAAGGCTTCGATATGTGCCCCTGCGACCCAACCGAGCCCAACAATTCCAACGTTTAAATTATCCATTTCGCAGCTCCTTCAATAACTGATAACTGATAACTGACGACTATTATATCACAGATGCAGATTTTTGAGAGAAAAAATTAGTTGATATAATTTTCGTTTTCCTGTATAATTAATTCGTGTGGCTAAAATAAATGAAGGAGACGATTCCGATGGAGACTAAAAT
>CAZQIP010000044.1:0-16076 GCA_964593655.1 uncultured bacterium
GCAGAACAAATTTAAATTTAAACTATAAAAGGAGAAATAATCATGAAAACCCTAATTGCCTTGCTTGTCTTTGGAATGCTCGCAAGCGTTGCACTGGCAGGCAATATCACCGGCACAGTAACGTATGATGGCGACGCACCGGCGCGTCCAGCACTAACGGCTGCCAAAGACCAGCACTGCATTGATGCTGTAAAAGGCACGAAGTCCGAAGCACTCGTCGTTTCAAAAGGCAAAGGTATCAAGAACGTTGTGATTTATGCCCGCGTCCCCAGAACAAAAGTAACACTTCCTGAAAAGAACCCTGTCATGGATCAGCTCGGATGTGCTTACTACCCGCATGTACTGGCAGTTCCTATGGGAGCTACCGTGGATATTACCTCCCAGGATCCAGTGGCACACAATGTCCACTCTCATGCCCAGAAGAACGAAGCACCAAACATTCAGATTCCGAAGAAGGGTGTCGTCTATCCATACAAAATAGTAAAGGACGAACCGATTAAGTTCACATGTGATATTCACTCATGGATGACTGGGTACATTGTCGCGGTTAATAGCAACTTTTATACTGTTACCGGCTACAAAGACGCTGAAGACAAATGGATCAGTTCAGACGCGTATGAAAAGTCGGCAGACACCGGTAAATATACGCTCGAAAATGTCCCGGCCGGTAGAGCACGCGTCGTTGCATGGCATGAAGAACTTGGTACTGCGAACAAAACCGTTGAAGTACCCGCGAGTGGTGATCTTACCGTAAACTTCACGAGTGCTGATTTTAAGAAAAAAGCCAAGAAATAGCAGTCAGCAAGGACCTTCTTTGCTGACAGAAACCGAAAATCAGAGGCTGATGGACTGTTTGATTTAATAGGTTCAGAAAATCGAAAGGGATCCCGCTGACAGCCGATGGCTGACAGCCGAAAGCCATGAAAATATCTAAAAAGAGGCTCTATCTCATACTGGGCTGCGTGCTCGTCTTTTATGCCGTGTTAGCTATCGCACCTGCATTCGCACAGGACATGACTGAGGCTGAGTATCGTCCTTTCCCGGTGATCGGCAGCCGAACCGCAGCATGGATCGCGGCGCAGCTCCACCTGTTGTTCGGATCCTTTATTCTCGGTGTCCCGATGTTCGCCGTTATCATCGAATTTATCGGCTGGAAGACCAAGGATGAACGATACGACCGGATGGCACAGGAGTTCATTAAACTCTGTATGGGCGCATTTTCGACAACAGCCTTACTCGGTGGTGTCCTCGTTTTCATTCTTATCTGGTGCTACCCGAAGGTAATGAGCAAGCTCAGCGGGATATTCGGACCGACGATGATTTTTTACGTCATCCTATTTTTCGGTGAAACCTTTACGCTCTACCTCTATTCCTACGGATGGGATAAGATGCAGGGACGGCATAAAGGATGGCATCTTTTCCTCGGTGTTTTATTAAATGTGTGGGGCACGGCGATTATGTTTGTCTCTAATTCATGGCTTACTTATCAGACGAGCCCAGCAACACAACACGGTATCATCTCTGAGATGCGAAAGAAATCTTGGATGGAAGAAAAATTGGCTGCTGATCCGTCGATGACACCCGAAACCGTTATGGAGGGTGTCACAGATCATACCATGATACCGCTCCACAACGAGACAACAGGCGAGTTCATGGCGACCGTTTGGGATGCCGTCAACAACTTTACCTGGATGCCGGTTAACATTCACCGTCTCATCGGAAATATTGCCTTCGGGGGTTCCATTGTAGCAGCTTATGCCGCGTTTCGATTCCTCGTCGCAAAGACGAAGGAGGACAAAGCGCACTACGACTGGATGGGGTATACCGGAAACTTTATCGCACTCTGTGGACTCATTCCGTTACCCTTCGCAGGGTATTGGCTTGGCAGAGAAATCTACCTGTTCAACAACACGATGGGCATCAACATGATGGGCAGCCTCTTCTCTTGGCTGTTTATCATTCAGGCGGTAATGATCGGTGTCCTATTCATTGGCGCGAACTACTACCTCTGGTCAGGTATGGGACGGATTGATGGCGCGGAAATCTATGCACGCTACCGTCCGTACATGATTATCGCCATCATTGTCTGTGTTGCCATCTGGATGACCCCGCGGACACTCTCTAAAATCTCAACCGCCAGTGAATTGAGCGCAATGGGCGGCGCGAACCATCCGCATCTCGGATTTTTCGGATTAATGACTGCCAAGAATACAGCTGTGAACATCGTTATCCTCACTACCTTCTTGAGCTTTCTGTTCTATCGGCGTTCCGGGAAAATACCAACGACGAGTTGGCGGAAGGTCGGGAACATCACTATTTCTTCAATCTTCTTCTTCGCGGTTGTCTCCATCGTGGTTATCGGTCTCGTAGGGTTTGCCGTTCCAACGGATTTTCGGGTCAATACACTAACGCCGTGGCAGGTCGTGATTGCCCTCGTTGCGATGTTCGCGGTGACGGTCCTTGATGTTTTCATGTATAGGCGAGCGCAGACATCGGGAACTATCAAATGGGGTGAGATGACAGACCGGTCACAATACGTCTTAATTCTCCTCGCTATTACGTTTACGTCCTTGATGGGCTTGATGGGCTACGCTCGCTCCGGACTTCGAGAACAGTGGCATGTCTTCGGGGTCATGCCGGATACATCCCCTGACGCGTTTACACCACCTCTCAGCGAAGCAGTAAACATGGTCGCTATTATTATGGTTATCTTCTTCGCTCTCGTCGGTTTTATCTTCTGGCTCGGTCTGTGGGGTGAAAAGAAGAAGCAAGCCGCCGCTCCTGTAGAAGCGGAGGTCGCTATAGAGAGCGATGATTAGTTTGCAAGAATGAAGGCAGGACCGCTTTTATCCTTTTTGCATTGTTAGTTAAATATTGGGTGTGTGACCTTAACCCCGAGGTACTTAATCGGAAACCCGCTCGTAATGAAATGGAGAGCGGATTTAAGAATGGCACGTTAAAGTTCAAACCTATGTCATTTAACCGCAAGGAATAATTAGAAAGCAATAGAACAAAGTGCGTAGCTCGTAATGAAATGGAGAGCGGATTTAAGAATGGCACGTTAAAGTCTAAACCCATGTCATTTAATAACCGCAAGGAAAATTAAAATAATGTCAAGAAATACGCTCATAAAAATCGCAAGTCTAATTTTAATGGTGGTGAGTTTCATCGCCTATATTGCTGGCGCATCTGCATTTCCAATTGCCTCGGAAAATCTGCTGCCCTGGTCAGTCTGGTTTTTGCTCTCGGTTATTGTAAACATCGTCTTGTGGTCCAGCGTTATGAGATTGCTTACTTTCTCGCTTGCCGTGATATGGTTCTACGCCTTTGTCGCAGGGCTTGTTCCCGAAAGTTCCACTGCAGTAAATTTAACTGAACTGGATTGGAGTGATCCGGATGCAGTCGCTGAACAGGGGGCCCTGGTGTTTAATGGGAAAGGACAGTGTAGCGCATGCCATACTGTAGATACCACCGCACCCCCAGGGAGATGTCCGGACTTGACAGACATCGGCGTTAACGCTGCAACCCGTGTATCCGGTATGGATGCTAAAGCGTATTTGATTGAATCCATGTATCAACCGGCGAACTTTCTTGTTCCTGGCTACGGCAAAATTATGCCAGAGGTATGGAAGGCACCTATCAGTCTCTCCAAATTAGAAATTGAGGCGGTTATCGCCTATCTCCAGAGTCAAGGCGGCGAAATTGACCCGACACCGTTTGATGAACCTATAGATAGAGCGGACGTAGGTACCGCTGCTGAAGCACTTCCACCCTTGTTGACCGGTGACCCGGAACTCGGCAAAAAGGTGTTTGTGGATGCCGCGTGTATCTCATGCCATGCTGTGACAGGAATAGAGAGTCCAGCAGCGGGTGAAGCAGTAAATGAAGACTTTGAAGTCGTCACCGCACCCGATCTCTCTGAGATCGCGGCCTTTAACGACATGCGCTACCTTGAGGAGTCAGTCCTTGTACCCGGCGCGCAAATTGTCAGCGGCTACGGTGCCGTTACTGTCCGTGCCAAAGGAACAACTTTCCAAGGGACACTCGTTTCACAAGACGAAGAAAAAATTGTCGTCCGAACCAAAACGGCAGATGGCGTGGAAGAAGAGCATACGATCTTATTCAGTGAATTTGATGATGAGCCAATTGAGGAACTCACAGATCTGGAAGCGAAAGGTTATTTTACATTGACCCTAACACCTGCGGATGCGGATGCACCTGTAAGTGGTCAATTGGTTTCAGAAACTGATGAAACTGTAACGCTTAAGATTGGCGAAGAAAATCAGACTTTTTCTAAAACTGATGTGAAGATGCAAATGACGCTTGTCGATTATGATGATGAGGCGACTGTTGGCGAACATGTTTCAGGAACAATGGAGGACTTTGAAATCGTCTTAATCGTTGATGGCACAGAGGAGATTTATGATCCGTTTGATTATAACAGTGCTACTCTGACCCGTGCGTCTGGCAAGCGGCTCCATGTTACGTCGCCGATGCCCGAAAACTTTCCGATCATCTTAACAGTGGCACATTTGACCAATCTACTCTCTTTCTTAAGCACGCTCACGGGCGCAACAGCAGAAGCGGTGCCGGAAGAGGCAGCTGAGGCACCGGCTGAATAACAGGCAATGAATCGCAGTAAGGTAAACATAATTCCATACCGCTGTTGGTGAGGATTGTATTCGGGGCCCGACCCTTCACTGGAAACGGGCACCCATCTGTAATGTCCAAGTAAAGAATTTTCTTTCAGTCGCTTGAAAAGTTACAAGCCTTGTCTCAAATTAACCGAAAACCTGCCTGAAACGAAGTGGAAGGCAGAGCAGAAACTTAATAGTTAAAAATATGAAGAAGATGTCGCTTTTTACAATATGTCTCATAATTCTGGTTGGGTCTTGGGTCTTTCTACGTTTCGTCGTTGGAGGCATCATCTCAGTACCGATACCGGGTAGCGTGATTGCGATGTATATGGGGCTGATAGTCATCGCTATCTTGGTGCATATCTCCGTTGAGGACTCGCTCTTTCGGGAGTTTCGCCGCCCTATCCTCGAAACGTTGGTGGAAGACAAACGCCGTCCCCACCGTCGGGTTCTTGTGGTGTTAATCCCGCTCCTTCTACTCGGTTATACCTACTCAATTATCGCACAACGCGCGAATCCACCGGGGAGCCCGCGGGATGCACACCCATCGCCGCCCCTTGAATTGACCTACAAAGATGAGGTCATCGGGACGATGCAAGATGTCGTGAACCCCTTCCGGCACTATGAAAAAGATGATCCGGAGGCGTTCAAGGCGCATGTTGAAAACGGTAAACGTGTCTATCATCAGAATTGCTTTTACTGCCACGGAGACCATTTAGACGGGCAGGGACATTTCGCTCCATACCTTCAGCCGCTGCCCGCTAATTTCCAGGACCCAGGCATTATTCCCAACTTCCAAGAATCCTTCTTTTTTTGGCGAATTGCCAAGGGCGGACCGGGATTACCTGCAGCCGGGACACCTTGGGATTCAGCAATGCCTATTTGGGAAGACACCTTGACGAAAGACGAAATTTGGGACGTAATTCTCTTTCTTTCTGACTATACCGGCTATCAGTTCCGAACCTTTGGGGAGGCACACTAAATGAGAATCAAAACAATCGCTCTCCTACTCACCCTTTTTGGAATGCTTGTTGTGTTTAATTTTGCGCATGCGCAAAACGCACCAGAGGCTTCCGAAAAGGGAAAAGAGGTTTATGAAAATAGCTGCGCACACTGCCACGGCACCGAAGGCAGAGGCGACGGCTCCGCCGCTGAGAACCTGCTCCCAAAACCGAGGGATTTTACACGCGGTTTGTATAAAATCCGATCTACAGGAACCGGAGAACTGCCAACCGATCAAGATCTTTTTGACATCATCACCGAAGGGATGCCCGGCTCGTCTATGCCGCCGTGGGATACTGCCTTAAGTGCCAATGATCGCTGGGAAGTGGTGGCATACATCAAAACCTTCTACGACGGCTTTAAGGAAGCAGAAACACCACCAAAGCAGATTAACCTGTCCGGGAAAGTGCCTTACTCTGAACAGAGTGTAGAAACCGGAAAAGCACTTTATACCGAACTCGGCTGTGTGGAATGCCACGGGGATGTTGGGAGAGGCGATGGGACCTCTGCACCGGACCTGACCGATGAGTGGGGATTCCAGAGCTGGCCCGCGAATCTAACACAGGGTTGGAATTTCCGAGGTGGTTCGGATACCGAAGACATCTTCAAACGATTTATTGGGGGACTCGCCGGTTCAGCTATGCCGGCGTTTGAGGGCGATAGTTTTCCAGGCTTCGGACTGACAGCTGAGGAATCCAGTCGCATGATTGAATTAGATAACAAAGATGAAATGACAGCGGCAGAGGAAGAAGAATCCGCCCAGCTTTACGAGAAATACGATGCTGCTGTTGATATCGCTCTTAATCTTGCAGAAGGTACAGAACTGTCTGCAGAAGAAAAACAGATTTATGATGCTGCGATGAAAGTCGTCTATGAAAAGAGCTGGCATTTAGCGAACTACGTTAAATCGCTTATGCCTGAGAAACGTCCTGAACCCGCTATCGGCAACAACGTACTCCGTTCACAATACATTCAAGATGAGTTGCCTGAAATGGATGATGCCGCTTGGGACACGCTTGAATCAAGATATTTCCCGCTCGTTGGGCAAGTCGTCATTGAACCACGGCAGTTTAACCCAACGATTGATGCTGTGAATGTTAAATCGTATTACAACGATACAGAGGTCGTTTTCCTCTTTACATGGGACGACCGGACGCACACGACTGATGAGACCGATGATGAGACTGGAAAAACCCTTGAGGACGCTTTAGCCGTCCAATTTCCCGTGAAGGTGCCCCAAGGACCGACCGCACCGAGGCCCTATTTCTTATGGGGTGGTAGACTGCCGGTCTACCTATGGCACTGGAAAGCCTCAGCACCTGAACAGGTGACCGAGCTGACCGCCAAAGGTATTAACACTGCAGAAGCGCAGGAAGCACAGGGCGAATTACAAGTACAAAGCACCTACACAGAGGGACAATACAAATTATGGGTGAGACGCGCCTTAAAGACTGATGACAAAAAGGACTTGCAACTTGACCCCGGTGTCTTCGTGCCTATCGCTTTCTCAGCATGGGACGGCGCGAACGGTGATGTTGACACAAAACGAGTCATGACAAGTTGGTATACTTTTGTGCTTGAACCGGTACCATCTTCAAAGCGGTTCATTTATCCGCCCTTAATCGCACTGCTCTCTGTTGGCTTCCTCTTCGGTTTACGGGCGTTCGTACAACGCAGAAATTCAGAAGAAGTCTAAAAATATGTAAATCCCAATGGCTGTCGGCAGTCGGCTGTCGGCAGTCAGTAAACAACTTGTAGCGGTTATGTTAACTGTTACTATCACAACAAATTTCTTAACTGAAAGCCGAAGGCTGATGGCTGACGGCTATTAAAGGAGCAAAAAATGAAATCCTATTTGTTGGCAAGTCTCACGGTACTTCTCGCGTGCTGCTACATCGGTACCGCTTTCGCGGCTGACTCCGATGCAGGCGAAATGGAAATGTTGGTATTTCCTGAAAAGTATAAAGCTATGGCTGTGAACAACGGCGGCACAATTAGCGGGGTCGTGAAGTTTGAAGGGGACGTACCTGAGAAGGAAGCACTCGAAATCACCAAAGACAAGGAAGTTTGTGGTGCTGACGAAAAATTTGATGAATCACTGGTCGTTGGTGAAGGCAACGCGCTAAAAAATACAATCGTCTACCTAATTGACATTTCAGAAGGTAAGGATTTTGACAAAAAAGCCAAAGTGGAGATTGACCAGAAGGGTTGCAAATTCACGCCGCATATCCAGATCGTTCCGGTAGGCGAACGCCTAACAATGCTGAATTCCGATAAGATTATGCACAATGTGCATATCTTCAGTAAGATCAACAAACCGGTTAACAAAGCGCAGCCAAAAGCCCGTCGGAAAATGCCGCTCCAGGCAGTTAAGAACGCGGAGGGCCCCGTTTCAGTCAAATGCGACGTTCACGGGTGGATGTCTGCTTGGATTTCCTACGTCCCGCACCCCTATTTTGCTGTTACCAACGAAAAGGGTGAATTCACGCTTGAAGATGTCCCCGCAGGTGAATATAAACTCGGCTATTGGCATGAAGCGTGTGGTACGAACAGCAAGGCTCCTGTCGCTGTTACTGTAGAGGCTGGCGGCACTGTCACGCAAGATTTCACGCTGAAACTGAAATAGCGATCAGCAATCGGTATGCTTCGCAGTGAGAACGGTCGGCAAGAGGTTCCCTTGTGGTAGACACAGAAGTTCTGCATTCCATAACGCCTGAAGGTTTCCGACAGCCGACGGTCTCCGATAACAGAATTGAGGTAGAAAATCTCTCTCATGCTTATCAGAAGCGGCAGGCACTTGACAATATAAGTTTTGATGTCTCATGCGGCGAGATTTTTGGACTTCTCGGACCGAACGGAAGTGGGAAAACGACCCTTTTCAGGATTCTGTCTACACTCATGCCAGTAACTTCTGGCACTGTTCGCATCCTCGGACATGACTTAGCCACCGAGGTGAAGGCGATTCGGAACCTTTTAGGGGTCGTTTTTCAACACCCAGGGTTAGATGCCAAACTGACCGTCGTTGAGAATTTAAGACACCACGGACACCTCTACGGACTCGCGGGTAAAACCCTGCATCACCGAATTTCGGAGCTCCTTGAACGTTTTGGGGTCTCCGATAGGGCTCAGGAACGTGTTGAAATCTTGTCCGGCGGTTTACAAAGACGGGTTGAAATAGCGAAAGCACTGCTCCATTCTCCTCGCGTTCTACTCCTTGACGAACCGACCAGCGGGTTGGATGTGACCGCACGCCGACAACTCAGTGATTACCTCGGAACGATTGCACAGATGGAAAATATCCTCGTTTTGCTGACAACACATCTTTTGGAGGATGCCGAGGCCTGCAATCGGGTCGGCATTCTGGATACCGGTAGGTTAGTCGCTCTCGGACAGCCTGATGCGCTCAAGGCACAAGTGGCCGGCGATGTTATCCTTATAGAGAGTACAGACAATGAAACGCTTGGGACCGCTATTGCCGAAAGGTTCCGCGTTTCAACCGTATTTACGGATAACCAACTGCGCATTGAGTGTAAACGCGGGCATGAATTCGTTCGGGATGTAGTCGCCGCGTTTCCAGACGAGATTCAGACGATTCGATTTGGAAAACCGACACTCGAGGACGTGTTCATAAAATTGACAGGAAACCCATTCGTGGAAAAAAAGGATAGGGAAAATTAAAAATCTGCTACCCATTGCAACGATATGGTGGCGTGAAATCATCAGATTTTATCGGCAACGGAGCCGACTCTTCAGTGCTATTGCGCAACCTTTGGTGTTTTGGCTACTCATCGGAAGCGGCTTGAGTGCTTCTTTTCGACCCACTGGGGCAGTGAACGGACCGGATTATATCGCATACTTTTATCCCGGGATCGTCGTTTTAGTCTTGCTTTTTACGTCTATTTTCGCTACAATTTCTGTTGTCAATGATCGGCGCGAAGGTTTCTTACAGAGTATACTCGTCGCCCCTGTCCCAAGGTGGCGGGTTGTCATGGCACAAGCATTAGGCGGGACAACTTTAGCACTCTTGCAAGGGCTACTGCTATTGCTACTCGCACCGACGGTAGGCATTCAGTTCGGTGCAACATCGATCCTACTCTCTATCGGTGTGATGGCTCTTTTAGCGTTTGGCTTGACAAATCTTGGTTTACTGATCGCGTGGCGGATGGATTCAACGCAAGGCTTCCATGCGATTATGAATCTCTTGTTGATTCCGATTTGGCTCCTTTCCGGCGCGTTTTTCCCGAGTACGGGCGTACCCGGTTGGTTAGCATGGACAATGAAATTAAATCCACTCACGTATGGGCTTGCAGCTTTTCGACACAGCCTCTACTTTGATACCACCACAAACGCATTTGGAGAAGGACCCCTTTGGACACTCTCTATGCTGATTACCGGGCTGTTTTGTGTTTTGACGTACGTAGGCGCAACCCTTACAGCGTCTGCACAAACGAATTAGACTTGTTAGAAACGAAACTCTTACGCGCTTGTCGCTTTTCAACGAGCGAGGCGCACTCTTAAGGAGGACTGGATGCTTCAATGGCTACCAGAGAACGTATCAACGTTCGGGCAAGGCGTTGATAACCTCTTTCACGCTATCTATTGGCTTACGCTCATTGTGTTTATCCTTGTGATAGGGACTCTGATTGTTTTCCTAATTAAATATCGACATCAGGAAGGCAAAAAGGCAGACTACATTGAGGGGAGCACAACATTGGAAATTGTCTGGACAGCCGCGACAACAGTGATTGTCTTTGTCCTCGCTATGTTTAGCTACCCGCAATGGAACAATATTAAGTCGCCGACACAATTTCCTGAGAATCCAGATGTCGTCGTCCAGGTCAGTGGAAAGCAGTTTAACTGGGATATGACCTATCCCGGCCCCGATAACGAATTCGGGACAGATGATGACCTGGAATTGGAAAACGAATTGCATGTACCGATCCACGCTGTCGTGCATATCCGATTAACCGCTGAGGATGTCATCCACAGTTTTTTTGTGCCACAATTACGGTTGAAACAGGACGCATTGCCCAACCGATTTATCAATGTCTGGTTTGAGGCGACAAAGGCAGGACGCTATGAGATTCCTTGCGCCGAACTCTGTGGATTCGGACACTCGGGAATGCTCGGCTACCTTAATGTGCATGAACAAGCGGACTATGATGCTTGGGTGCAAGAAAGATGGCCTCA
The DNA here is from genome assembly GCA_964593655.1 of uncultured bacterium. GTDB lineage: Bacteria > Poribacteria > WGA-4E > WGA-4E > WGA-3G > WGA-3G. The sequence goes on from CAZQIP010000044.1 coordinate 10,830, forward strand.
GCAGGCTGAAGGAGGACAGTAACGATGCACGATAACGAACATGCGTCACATCACCACGAAGAAAGTTTTATTCGTAAATACATCTTTTCGCTCGACCACAAGACAATCGGTAAGCAGTTCCTTATCTATGGACTGATTATGTTCTTTGTCGGGGGCGGACTTGCACTGCTCTTTAGATGGCAACTCGCCTACCCCGAAAAACCGCTACCGATCATCGGTGCCTCTCAACAGTATCTTGACGAAGGTGAAGTTGTCACTGGGGCTGACAGGATGTGGGAACGTATCTATGAGTCGGATAAAGAGGAATGGCTTGAGACAAGCATGCCGAGTGGTGTCATCACACCCGAATTTTACAACATGCTCTTTACGATGCATGCCACTATTATGGTCTTCTTTGTCGTCGTTCCCATTTTGGTCGGTGCTTTCGGAAACTTCCTAATTCCGTTGATGATCGGTACACGCGATATGGCGTTTCCGATCCTCAATATGCTCTCCTTTTGGCTCGCAGTTGTCGCTGCAATTGTGATGGCGATCGGGTTTTTTGTACCCGGTGGACACGCGGCAGCCGGATGGACAGGCTACGCACCGCTCTCTGCTGATCCGCAGTGGACAGGCGTAGAGTGGGGACAGAACCTCTGGGCAATCAGTCTACTCATTCAAGGGTTCTCCTCTTTGGTAGGTTCTATTAACTATATCACCACGATTATCAATATGCGCGCACCGGGGATGACCTTCTTTCGCATGCCATTAGTGATTTGGTCGCTTTTCATCGTCGCGATTCTCTTGCTACTCGCATTCCCTGTGTTGTCTTCCGCACTCGCCCTTCTCATCTTTGATAGGCTTGCGGGAACGACGTTCTTCTCTGCGACAGCCGAAGGTGGTGGTGACCCGCTGCTCTGGCAGCATCTCTTCTGGTTCTTCGGACACCCAGAGGTCTATATCCTCATATTACCCGGCATGGGCATCGCTTCCGAGTTGATCGCCGTCTTTTCACGGAAACCGATCTTCGGATATCGGTCCATGGTCTGGGCAATGATCGCCATCGCGTTTTTGGGATGGATTGTCTGGGGACACCACATGTTCCAAAGTGGTATGAGTCCCACTATGGGTTCCATATTCATGACGACAACTATGCTCATCGCAGTGCCTTCAGCTATTAAAACATTTAACTGGCTGGGAACAATGTTCCGCGGTTCAATCCGATTTACAACCCCAATGCTCCACGGGATCGCCTTCGTTTCGATGTTTGTTATCGGTGGACTTAGCGGTATCTACATGGCAAATACGCCAGTCGATATCTTCATCCACGATACTTACTACATTGTGGCGCATATTCACTACGTTGTGTTCGGCGGAAGTCTGTTCGCTATCTTCGGTGGCATCATCTTTTGGTTCCCAAAGATGTACGGACGCTATATGAACGATGCACTCTCCAAAATTCACTTTTGGTTGACGTTCATCGCTTTTAACTGCACATTCTTCCCGATGCATATTCTCGGTGTCGGTGGACACATGCGGCGCATCTCTAACCCCCAGCAGTATGAATTCCTGCAAGGGTTTGAAGGCATGAACATCTTTATCACGATGAGTGCGTTCACACTCGGCTTCGCGCAGTTAATACTCGTCTTTAACTACTTCTGGAGTATGTACAAAGGGAAAGTCGCTGAACAGAATCCGTGGCATGTCAATACACTGGAGTGGGAAGCACCGACACCTGTGCCACACGGTAATTTCGGTCAAATCCCAACTGTCTACCGCGGCCCCTATGAATATAGTGTACCCGGTGAAGAAGCTGATTGGATTTCACAGGCACAACCTGAACACGCACCCGCAACCGGTGGTGACTAATGAAACGACGCGGGTAGAGAAATAGTACTTCCAACCTTCTAATCTTCCAGTGAATAAAAGCCAGTGAATAAAAGGAAGAACGGAAGGATGGAAGAAGCCGGTGTACCGAGTTAGACATGGACAAAAAAACTAATTATAGCCGATGGCTACATAGAATCGCACGCCTCACCGCAGGCGCGACATTCTTGTTGATTGTCATTGGAGGGATTGTCACAAGCACAGATTCCGGATTGGCTGTCCCTGATTGGCCAACGACCTTCGGGTACAATATGTTCCGCTATCCGTTATCAGAAATGGTAGGCGGCATCTTGTATGAACATAGTCATCGGCTCATGGGGTCCCTCGTTGGAATCTTGACAATCGGTCTCTTTGTTTTGATATTAGCGAAGGATTCCAGAAAATGGCTGAAATGGCTTGGACTCGCTGCACTCATCGCTGTTATTGTACAGGGTGTGCTCGGTGGACTTCGGGTTACGCAGATTAATCGTAATTTCGCAATAGTGCATGCATGTCTCGCACAAGCCTTTTTCGCACTGCTCTGTGGAATCGCTTGGTTCACCTCGCGGGACTGGCGGCAAGATATAAGGACAACTACAGGCGAGACAGCACGGAAGTTGCGCCGGTTAAGCCTGATTACAACATGTCTCATTTATATGCAGCTCATCTTTGGAGCGATTTTGCGACATACCGGCAGCAGACTTGACGCGCATCTCCTCTTTGCTTTCTTGGTGGCACTACATATCTTTTTGCTGGCAAGACGTATGTTAGCAGTGGACAGTGAATCAGACGGAATTGGACAATCAATGCCACTGTTATTACTTGGACTGCTTGTTGTTCAGTTGATGCTCGGCACCGGAGCGTTTTTCGCGAAACTGACCGCATTCGGTGAAACCTTTGCAACCGCGCTCACGGTCACAGTTACCACTGCACATGTAGCAGTCGGTGCACTCATGTTGGTAAGCAGTTTTGTGCTTACCTTGAAAATCTACCGGTTCACCGATGCATCAGTAACTATTGAAACAGCAGCGAGCGGCACACTGGTTACAGAGTGAAATAAACATTATGCGTTCAACAACGGTAACGTTATCAGACAACACAGAAACGGCAAATCCACCAGCGAAACACACGTTTTTTGCGCGGCGCGCTGCTGACTATGTTGAGTTCATCAAACCGAGGTTGGTAGTGATGATACTCATTACGACCGCTGCCGGTTTTTATCTCGGGGCGCAGCAGACTATAGATTGGCTGCGCTGCTTGCATACACTTGTCGGGGCAGGATTGACAGCGGCGGGTGTGTTAGGACTCAACCAATACCTTGAACGCGATGTAGATGCACAGATGAAACGGACGCAGGAGAGACCGATCCCCGGTGGTAGGATGAACCCGTTGGAGGCATTAATCATTGGTGTTGTGCTCACAGGTAGCGGAATGCTTTACTTGGCGTTCATCGTCAATACACTGAGCGGATTTGTTATTTCGCTGATAGTCGTGAGTTACCTGTTTCTCTATACGCCGCTGAAGCGAAAAACTTCGCTGTGTACGCTTATCGGTGCTGTGCCGGGCGCGCTCCCGCCTGTCGTCGGATGGGTCGCAGCGCGAGGGACGCTGACAGGTGAGGCATGGGTGCTATTTGCGATACTCTTTTTATGGCAGCTCCCGCATTCGCTCGCAATCGCCTACATCTATCGTGAAGACTACGCAAAAGCCGGATTCCGCCTATTACCTGTTATTCATCCAGATGGCGCGAGCACGTGCCGTCAAATTGTGATTAATTGCGTCGCACTCCTCGGCATCGGTTTACTGCCTGCGTTGTACAACGTTGCCGGTAGTATCTATTTCTTTACAGCATTGGTATCCGGTGTGGCATTCTTGGCGTTCGGTATCTATTTAGCACGGACACGCTCAGTGAAAGCCGCACGCTATCTGTTGTACGCTTCACTGCTCTATCTACCAGTCGTATTTATCACGATGGCGTTGGATAAAATTTGATGAGGAGCCTGCAAACCGTGAACGAACAGCAACAGCGCAAGCGAAATCACCGCCTCGGACTTATTTTGGTTCTGTTGTTTGTAGGACTGTTTGCGATTGTGACAGCAACGATTGTTACAGGTAGCAAAACACCTCCGGTTATTGAAAAAGTTTTGAGAGGTGTCGGTCGCCCGATTTTAGGTAGTATCGGGTTTTTACTAATTATCGGTGCAATCGTTGAGATCGGTTTTCAGATTGTAAAAAGGGGAGAAAGCATTATTAGCAATCTTGTCGCGCCCCTTTTAGGGACCATTGGGTTGCTATTGATTATCGGTGCAATCGTTGAGATCGGTTTTCAGTCTCTTTCTGGCGCGGGCGTTGTTAGCGATCTTGTTTCCTCAATTATTTTAGGGACCATTGGACTGCTACTGGTTATTGGAGCAGTCATTGGGATTGTCAAAAATAGATTAAGTGAATGATGGCACAGAATAACGTTGAAATGCGCGAGTCCGCTCGCCCACCCTTGAGCAACGCACGATTGGGTATATTAGTCTTACTCGGTGCGGAGACAATGCTGTTTTCGGGACTCATCGGTACGTTTCTCGTATTTCGGGTCGGGAATGTTACCTGGCCCCCGCCATCGCATATCGGGATTGAGTTACCACGTGTCGTAACCGGTATTAATACCGCCCTGCTGCTGCTCAGTGGTTACACTATGTTTCAAGCGTGGCGCGCGATCCAGAAAGACAGAGTAAAGCAGCTCCGTAATTGGCTACTGATCACCGGGGTACTTGGACTACTTTTTCTCGGTGTACAAGGAAGCGAATGGGTGCAGCTGATTCGCAACGGGCTTACACTCCAGTCTGGTGTATATGGCGGTATCTTCTATGTGCTAATCGGGTGCCACGCTGTTCACGTCCTAAGTGCTGTTATATGGGTGTTCATAGTTTTGGGCATGGCAATGGCAGGACGGTTCTCAGCAAGCCGTTATACCGGTGTTGATACTTGTACGATTTACTGGATTTTTGTCGTCGCACTCTGGCCAATTCTCTATGTTTTGGTATATCTCTCGTAGGCATCGTGAAAGGAGCGTCAGAATGTATAGATTTTTTTTATCGGTCTCCCTCTTGATGGTCGTCATGTTCATAGCACCGGCATATCTTGAGGCGTGTCCTGCATGTAAAACACTTGATGACCCTATCGGTAAAGGTTTTAATTGGAGTATCCTCTTTATGATGGCGATGCCCTTTACGGTTTTCGGGGTCATCGGCGGCACAGTTTATTTACAATACCGACGGGCAAACAGAAAATTGACGGATCAGGAAATCATCTACGAAAAATAGTTGTTAGTTATCATGCTTCGCAGTGAGAACAGTACGATTTTTTCTGCGAAAAAATTTTCAGTCTGCCTTGCAGTGAGAGTTACAAGAG
>CAZQIP010000045.1:0-4670 GCA_964593655.1 uncultured bacterium
TGTTATTGAACGCTTTTTTCATCGATTGAAACAGTATCGTCGAGTGGCTACACGTTATGATAAATATGCCTGTCGCTACCTCGGTTTCGTCTATTTCGCAGCTATAATTATCACCGCTAAAAAAATGTAAACACTACCTAGCAACAAGAATCATATCCAGAATGCTTACTTGTCCATCTCGATTCACGTCTCCGATGGCGAGTTGTCCTTCTATAGTGATGACGACCTCATGCGGCCCCGCGGGGATAACATCGCCGGTGATAGATCCGAGCTCAAAGTTGTGCAGTGCCAATCGGGTTTCGCCACTCGCCTTCGCTGTGAAAGTTACCGAGAGCAGTGTTCCTGTCCCTGTGACACCGTCTTCGTTGAAGCGTATCGCACTGAGACCTGTAATTTTACCAGCGGTGTTATCAATTGTCCCGCTTTGGAAGAAAGTCGCACCCTCCTCCGCTTTCAGGAAATCGCCTTCGTTGACTTCAACGGCTTCAAGTACTTCAGGATCAAACGTAATATCAAACTGCCACCCCGATAAATCGTAGACATTTTCTGCACTGAGGTCAAGGGTGAAGGTATCACCAACATGGATCTTAGAATTAGAGAAGGTGTACCCGACACTGGGATTGACTACGCTATATTCGGTGCCAGGTTCAAATCCAAAAAAGAAGCCCATTGGTCGCCGCGTGTTGTACTTATGATGTACTAATAACACATTCTTCCCTTTTTGCAGTGTGATAGGGAAAAAATCCTGGTAATCACCATTGTATGCATCTCGATCAACATAGTGTTCGTAGTGGTAGACTAACGCTCCATTGAGTAAAATTTTTCGAGGGGAGTCCGCGGCGCCTATAAATATTCTCGTCTGCTGTGTCCGTGGAGAATACAAGGTAATAGTGCTATAAACCTCAAACCAAGGGGATTTAGATTCAACAACTTCTTCTTCAGGTAGCAGTAATCTCCGAAGGTTGTCACGGTTGCTAAAGGAATCATTATAATTATAAGGCTCAAGTGCGCCTTTTAACCATACGCTATCACCAATCCTCTCTCCGTCCGCCGCACCGAGAGTAGCAATCTGTTGTTCCGTAACCTTTCCATTAGATACTTTTGACAAATGATCTATTTGATTCGTTCCTTCCGTCCAATGACTTTGTAACATCAACCATAACCAGGGTCCCTCAATTTTGGGACCCCCTTGGGGATAACCCGGGTTTCTGTGCCATGTGAATACCTCTATATTTTTCCGTATACCATCTAGGGGCGAGAAATCCTCTATGTTGTTGACATGCAGGTATAAAGTATTCAAGTTGTGCAAGGAAGCAAGTGGCGAGACATCTACAATGCGGTTCCAGTCTAATATCAACGTTTCTAAGTTAATCAGTTTCGCTAACGGGGAAAGATCTGAAATCTCAGTATGGAATAGGTCAAGATGTCTCAACTGTGTTAATCCAGACAAGACGGAAAAGTCAGTGATATTATTGGTATGCGGAAAACCGAGCCACCTGAGTTTTGTTAAACCCTTTAAAGGTGAAAGATCTGTCGCTTTGCAGTCATATAAGAGCAATCTTGTTAAGTTTGTCAATTCTGCCAGGGGCGAGAGGTCGGTAATATCAGAATGTATGGTGTCTAACTTTTTCAGATTTGTCAATCCTGCCAAGGGAGTGAGATTTGATATACGGGTTATCGCAGCATTTATTACCTCAAGGTCGTGCAAGGATGCGAGTGGCAAAAGGTTGGATACTTGTGTATCATTAAAATATATCTCTCGCATCTTTGTCAACCCTGCGATTGGCGAGAGATCCGATATCGGATTGTGACCGATTCTTAATTCAGTAAGATTCGTTGCCAGTTCAATTCCGTTCAAACTACGAATGTCCCTTTCAATCGCCTCAAAGTAGGTCAAGGTTGCCATATCCTCCACCGTAATAACATCACCAGCTGCTTTGCCAAGTGCTTCTTCAATTACCGCTCGGAGGTTCTCATCAGGAATATGGACAGACTCTCCAGGGATGAGTTCTGGACGTTGTTCGACTGGTGGCAGGTCGCTATCAGGTGTATTCAGGGCAGAAATCACATCGTCAAAATTGGATGTCCACGCATCCCGTTTCATAGTACCATTTTCTAACACCTGCAATCCTAAGTTTTGTAAACTCACATTCTCACGAATTTTTCCAAGGAATCCCCCGGTCTCTAAACCGACAGCCGCTGCAGCGTGTGAAGCATCAAGTGGTGCTTGAAATGCCTCATGGAATCGCTGAACCGGTTCAATACCGCCAAATACATCACCTGTCGCTTCAAGTGCCTGTCGGTAACGGTCAGTATCCTCTTCGATGAACCCATCCATCACCGTTTTTTCAACATAAAGTCGCAAGGCACGGTCTTTGTCAAATGAGGGATTCTTACTCTGTTCAGCAACACCCCGCACTTGATCTTCAAACGTTTTCATGCCTTCGGTATGACACCCGATACAAGAGAGTCCGTTACGGACAGTGGGATCGCTCACAGCAGGATTAGAAACGATGCTTATCGGTGCTTCATCAAGCCGGTTGCCGCCAGCATCTGCCAAGTAATATGCTTGTAAGCCGTTTGGAAGGTTGAAGATAATCTCGCCACCGTCGTGTGTAAAATCAAGTGGGTGCGTAAAGATATTCTGTGTGTCAACGCTTCCAGCAAAGTCGTAACTTTTCCAATATGCGCCGTATCGAGAGAGATGCCGTTCTACAATACGGTTGTGATTGGAGACACCGGAATTGTTAAAACCCGCACGCCAGACGCGTTTCCCTGCTGCGTTTCGGATATTTTCAACGACATTTACGTCAAGTTCTGCTTCCAGCTCCTGATCCGTTAGTGGCAGGTCAAGGATATCGTGGTAGAGCGGTGGCAGTGAGGCGGTGGCAAGAAACCAATCTACATGGACGAAGGGCGTTTCGCAATTCATTTCTGCGCGTAAGTTTGTTAGTTTTTCGCGGAGTGCCGTCTGTGTTGGTGCGTCGAACGCAACCTTATAGGGATATTCCGTTTCAATCAGTGTCCATCGGTTGGTACCGATTTCCCACTCGTAGTCTCGGAGGTCAATATAGAAGATTGTTGCTTGTGAGTCAATGGGCTGCGGTTTGGTAACTTCGCGTCCCCAAGAAAGGCTGTTCACGAGTTTGGAGAGTGCTCGCTGATACGCGCGAAGCGTTTCAGTGGTTTCGCCTGCGTTATAGAGATGTGTTGATGTAAAATAGCGTGCGAAGGCGCGGTCGAATGTATCGAGTGATTGGACGTGGTTCTCAATCGTCTGTAGTATTTCTTCGGTTGTGATGAAGTGGATGTCGGGTCTGGAAAAAGTATTCCAATCTGGCGCGCCTGCTTGGATCCACTGTCGGATTGTCTGAATCGCCGCAGGAGGCAAGGGCGGCTGTCCGAGTGGCATCCGTTTTTCTACAGCGGTTTCGATTAACCGCTGATAGAATATAGAACTATCAGGGTTCCCAGGAATAATTTTCCCGGTATTAATCAATTCTTGGCTGCTTTGAATGATGAGTTGCTCGGTAAAGGAGCCGTGTGGTCCGTGGCAAATGAGGCAGCTTTGTTCAAATATGGCGGACACCTGTTGTGCGAGGTTTTCTTGGGCATCTGCTGTTGCAAACGCTAATCCGATGCATATTAGGAGGACTATTGAAAGGTATCTGCTGATTTTCACAATCAATCTCCTGTTTTTATTCATCCGTTGTGTCCATTGCGTGCAAAAACGCTTCAACACTGGAAATATGGAGGGCTATGCGGAACAACTCGGTTAGCATTGTGATGTCTGAAACCGTTTCAAGGGAAGCACGAACCGGTTCCACCTCCGTTTGTGAAAAACGTTCGCTCAGCACTGTAAAGATATTATGAATCAACATCTCACGTGAACCGCGTTCAATGCCTTGTTCAATGCCTTTCTCTATAAGGGCTTCTGCACCTGTCATGATGATGTTTCTAACCTCCGTGTCTGTTGTATGCGCCTGAATCAGTTGTATCAAGCCTTCACGTTCTGTTTCGGGTCTCCTGAAAAGAATAAGGTGATAGAGATAAAGGATCGCATTCTTATGCTGCACCGACTCCGCAGCAGGTAACGTATCCAGATAGCGTAACGCTGCCTGCAGCGCATCATACAGCGCTGTCTCGTCTGACTCGTCTTCTTGCAGCACCCGTAATAACCAGCCCAACAGATGATCCGTTTTCGTCAACGCCTCGGGGTCCGTCTCCTTTACGCCGAGAAATAACGTGTCAAATCGGGGAACAAAACGAGACAATACTTCAGGCACATCCATCACTACCGACAAAGACAGCGGTGTCTCCCAGCGTTGAGAACCTGTGTAATAGACGATTGGGATAATAGGACGCAAACGCCAACGGCTCTTCGGAACAGGCGACCTCTCTAATGCCCTTCGTTGCTCGTTCCATATTTGGCACATATAGAACAGCAACCGGAAACCCATCATACGGTCAACTGTGGATTGATGCTCTATCAGGATGTAGACTGTCACGTCTTCGCCTTGTGTGGTGTCCCGAAAGGGCACACTGAACACCATATCGGACTGTAAATCTCGCAGCGTATCGTCTACAAAACTTCTGTTCAGCACCGTGAGGCGTTGAAAGTCAAAATGTTCTTCAAGTTCTTCTGCAAGAATTCTAATGAGTCCCTGAAG
>CAZQIP010000046.1:0-6731 GCA_964593655.1 uncultured bacterium
ACCCAGGGAAGATTTTTCCGACTGCTGAATCCTATGCAAAGTTGGGTTTGGATCCTAATGTAATGAGGGGTTTCTAAATGAAAAGATAGAGGGATTTGAGATACGGATTCTCACTAACAAATCTGAAACATAGTCCTAAAGAAAGAGAGATACATGGAAAATTCACGTGCACTGCACGATGAACTTAAGCATATTGTTGGAGAATCCGGCATCCTTCGAGAGGCGCAGATTGCCACTTACACGTTTGATGGACATGTTCCGAAGGCAGTCGTTTTGCCTGCATCCGTTCAGGAGATGCAAGAGGTACTCCAGTTTGCGTCGAAAAAAGACTTATCGGTTATGCCTGCGGGTGCAGGCACAAAGCTCCGCATCGGGAACCTGCCAGAGAAAGTAGATATCGTGCTGGCGACAACCCGGCTCAATAGTGTGGTAGAATATGAACCCGCGGATCTAACCGTCACTGTGGAAGCCGGTATCCGTTTAGCTGCCTTGCAAGCCGTGTTAGCACAACATCGACAGTATCTTGCGTTGGAGCCGCCGTATGCGGATCGATGCACCCTCGGTGGAATTGTTGCGACAAATGTGAGTGGTTCACTCCGTCTTAGACACGGAGCTGCCCGAAACCAGGTCTTGGGCTTGCGCGTCGTTCACGCGAACGGCACTGTCGTCAAGAGCGGTGGTAAAGTGGTGAAAAATGTTGCGGGTTATGATCTTAACAAACTCTATATCGGTGCTTTTGGAACGCTCGGTATCATCACCGAAGTGACGCTTAAGTTGGCACCCATACCAGCACATGAGGCGATACTTGTAGCAGACTTTCAGAATGTTCAAGGTGCGATTGACACCGGTTTAAGCATTATAGGTTCGCAGATACTTCCGATGTTTGTAAATCTATCCATAAATTCTGATTTGGTGGGGACAGCAACGGATAATGCTAGGGATACGAAAAGACCGACGTTGGTGGTCGAGTTCGGTGGGGACCCCGAAACCGTGGCATGGCAATTAGCGCAGTGTCAATCAATTATGGAACAAAACGCTGCGTTAGGTGTCACAATTACTGAAGGCGAATCGCGATCGCGTCTTCAGGAAGCTATTCGGGAATTCCCCGCGACGGATACGGATACCGAGCGCGTAATTGCCAAGTTAAACCTGAAACGCACCGGTATCGCCGAATTTGCTGCACAAGTTATGGACGCAAGTTGGGCGCGTGATGTCCAGATAATGGTACTCCTTGGAAGTGGCATATTGTATCTTTCTATTCCTGTTACGTCAGATGCTGATTTCGAGGGGCTTGCGAATACACTAACGCAGCTGCGTCAATCTGCAATGGAGGCGCGGGGAAACCTTATCGTAGAAGCTGCACCACCTGAACTTAAACAGCATATTGACGTTTGGGGGCCCGTTGGAGACACGTTCGGTTTAATGAAACAGGTTAAAGATAGGTTTGATGCGGGGCGTTTGTTGAACCCGGGGAGGTTTGTCTCTGGTATTTAGTTTTTGCTCTGTTTTTTCTTCAAGATTCACGATGCTCACCCCGAAAATATCGGGCAAGCGACGGATTGCCCATTTGATCGAGATGTAGGCACACATCGCAAGCCTATGTTGTGCTTTTGTTAAGCGAATTTTGGCTTGCAAGCTGCGCCAAAAGGGGGTCTAACATGAAAGAAAAAAGATGGAGGATTCTGTGGATTGATAATCAAATAAATGATGAAGAGCAATCTGGCGGACGATCTAACGATTCATATCCTGAAAAACAGAAAGGTATAACACCAAAACCGTACGTCCGTTTTTTGGAGTATGAAGGATACGATGTATCCTTAGTGGACACCGGTGCTGAAGGCATTGCTTTACTTGCGGACGAGACATATCACGCTGCGCTATTGAATTATGATGCAGCGATGCAAGAGGATAATTTGCTTGCACGTATCCGGGATGTGGATGCACATATTCCGATCATGCTCCTAACGCATGAGAATCGACAAGAAGTCATGCAGCAAGCAAGCCTTTATAATGTTGGCAATATCTTCATGATGCCAGAGAATGCTCAGGTCGAAGCTTCTTCAAAACAGTTGGCCTTCTCACTTGCCTTTTTGCTTGAAAAACAGGGCGTTCGAGAAGCATATACACCGCAAGCATACGTCCAAAACTTTAACCGGACGACCGGTGCCGGTGGGAAAATGCAAGGGCGCGATGCCGATGGTGATTGGCAAACATGGATAGATACTTACTTTCGCCTCGTTGAATGGGATTTACGGCTTGATACGCTACATAATGTTGACGAACTTAAAACTATCCATGAAATGGAGAAACGTGAGGCAAACGCCGCGTTTGGGAACTATATTCAGGAGAACTATAAGCATTGGCTTGTCGGTAAAGCGTCGCCGACCTTGTCCGTAGATGTCTTTTACAGATATGTCATCCCTGAAATTCAGGCAGGGAAACAGGTGCTATTTATCGTTATGGATTGTATGCGGCTGGACCATTGGCTGAAAATTGAGCCCTTACTTTATCCGCTGTTTGACATAAAGACGGATTATTATTATGCCATTCTGCCCACGGCGACACGTTATGCCCGGAACGCTATTTTTAGTGGATTGTTTCCACTTGAGCTTGCTGAAAGATATCCAGATCTGTACGCAGAACCAGATAACACGCACACGAGCATCAATCGCTATGAGAAACAACTCCTGCGTTTGCAATTTGAGCGGCACGGCATATCTCTCAAACCACCGCCGCATTACTTCAAAATTTTTGATGTGCGTGGGGAGATGCAATATCTGCATTGGCTGAGCGTCGCGGATAGAATTAGTTTGTCAGCACTTGTTGTCGATTTCTTGGATATGCTGACCCATACGCGGTATGAAGTGGATCTGCTTCGGCAGCTTATTCCAGATGAAGCGGCATTCCGGACGCTCGTTCACGCGTGGTTTCAGCATTCGCGGCTCTATGAAATATTCAGAATTGCGGCTGAACGCGATATAACTGTCATCTTAACCTCTGACCACGGTTCGTTACTTTGTCAAAATGCTGCGAAGATTTCAAGCCAAGCCGAACTCACTACCGGGCTGCGGTTTAAAGAGGGCAGAAACATCTCGTGTACACCTGAAGCAGGGTGGATCATAAAAGACCCAAAGGCGTATCGCTTACCCGGCGAATCGACACGGATGAACTATGTGCTCGCTAAAGAAGACTACTATTTTGTTTATGATAGGCAGTTCAATGTCTATAAGGAAATATTCCAGGGCAGCTTCCAACACGGTGGTGTTTCACTTGAAGAGATGATTCTGCCATGCGTTGTGCTTGAACCGAGATAATCGAGGAGGATTTACGTATGTTGAAGACCGTCAAACGTCATCAATATCTATTCTGGTGCCTACTAACGCTTATTGCGATAACTTTCCCAGTTCGCATACAAGCACAGTTCGCAGATTTCGGGCTTGGTGAAAAAGCACCTGTCGAGAAACTCGCCACGAAAGGATACCTCTCACTTGACAAGGTACAACCCGGGAGCCAATTCGAGATTGCTGTCGTTGTAGAGATTGCCAAAGGGTGGCACGTCAATGCCAACCCAGCGAAGGAAGGGTTTATAGCGACTGAGGTAACCCTACCTGAAGTATCGTCCCTCGCTTTTGGGGAGGTTGTATATCCGGCAGGTGAAGTGCTAAAACTTGGATCCATCGGAGAGGCACCGGTCTATCATGATACCATCACTATCGGTATCCAAGCCGACTTAAGCCAGACGGCTCCAATTGGATCCAGGACGTTGGATTTTCAACTCCAGTATCAGGCGTGTGACGATGAGCAGTGTCTGTTACCTGAAACCCTCAATTTTTCAGTACCTATTGAAGTTGTCGGTATAGAGGATACGGTTCAACGGATTAATGAAGCAATCTTCGCTGATATTGAATTCGGGGCACCGCTGGGGACTACTGGTGACGAAGGCAGTCTACAGCGTGCCCTCTCCGGTGGACAGGTCTGGCTGGCGTTTTTACTCGTGTTTGCTGGTGGGATATTGACCAGCCTGACCCCATGTGTTTACCCGCTCATACCGATTACCGTTTCTATTTTCGGTGCCAACGAATCTGCCGGCCTATTCAAATCTTTTCTACTTTCTGTTGTGTATGTCATCGGCATTGTTGTTATGTATTCAATTTTGGGTGTGGCCGTTGCTTCAACGGGAGCGGTCTTCGGTCAGATAATGGCGAACCCCTGGGTTGTCGGTTTCATCAGTTTAATTCTCGTTACCCTTGGACTGTCAATGTTTGGTGTTTTTGAAATTCGGTTACCGTCCGCAGTGCAGAACCGTCTGAACACCGTTGGCGGTGCCGGATTTGCCGGCGCATTCGCCATGGGAACGGTCGCAGGCGTGATCGCAGCACCTTGCACAGGACCGGCGTTAGCAGTAGTGCTAACGTATATAGCAACAACGGGGAGCCTGTTCCTCGGATTCTGGCTTATGTTCACTTATGCGCTCGGAATGGGACTGCTTTTTATCGGGATCGGTACGTTCTCTGGTTTACTCTCGGCACTGCCACGTTCAGGCGGTTGGATGTATATCTTGGAAAACATCTTCGGCATCGCTATTATTACGATGGCACTCTATTTTCTTAAGGACGTATTTCCGGTGTTGCAGAATTTCCTCCAGAATTCGCTGCCATTTTTTGCTATCGCTGGCGGTTTAGTGCTTGTCGGCTTATCGCTCGGTAAGTTAACACAGCGTTTCAGCGGTATCCCCGCCCGTGTGAAAGTCCAGAAAGCTTGCGGTCTCTTGCTGGCAGTTATTGGGGCCTATATGTTTGTGGGGGGTATTCAACAACCTGCCGGACCGCAACTGAATTGGGTTTACGACGAAGCAGAAGGATTTAAAATCGCTAAGCGCGAAAATAAACTTGTGATGCTCGATTTTTATGCCTCTTGGTGTGCCGCATGTAATGAACTGGATCACCAGACATACTCGGATCCTGCTGTTGCAGCGAGACTTGATGACTATGTTAATGTCAAACTTGATTTCACCCGCACCTCCGAAACGACGAAGGCACTCACCGAGAAGTATCAGATCCCTGGATTACCAGTCGTCATTTTCACAGATGCCGATGGTGCCACTCTTGAGCGATTCACCGGTTTTGTTGATGCCAAGAAGATGCTCGGTATTCTTGATGAAATTGAGAAGGGGAGACAGTAGCGTATAGTTTGGTTACTCGGATTCAAAGATACTTCCATAATTTTGTGTTTCCATTCAAGGAAAAGGAGTTAACATGGCACTTAACACGCAATCCCTATTTTCCTTACGCAATTGGCTCATTTATGCAGAGGTACTGGCGGTAGTTGGTTTTGTTGTGCTTGCAGCACTCTATATTCGGCGGGGGAGTGCCGAACCCGAATCGCCACCTGTGTCACAGGTGGGTACCTTCATTGAGAAAGCAGACACGCTTTTTGGGCAGGAGGACCTCGTCGATGCCGCGCTCCTCTATTGGCGCGCATTACAGGCATTAGAAACTGCTGAAAAGGAACAAGTTATCTTGATAAAGGGAGAGCCCCGGACAAGTGCTGAGGTCGGTTTGCACGCGAATCTCCGCATCTCGGAAATTTATTCGCGGAGCAATTGGGCAAAAGATGCGAGGGCACGTTTAGAGCATGCAGCCCGCATTCAACCGGATCATCCCAATGTGCGTCTCTTACGCGGCAAACTCCTTAGCGATGAAGCCTTAGACGACACATTATTGGCGCAAGCGACGGAAGAATTCCTTGCTGTGATTGAGAATGACTCAAACAACGCTGAGGCACACTATCTCCTTGGTGTCCTTTATCACGGGAACAGGCAGCTTGAACAAGCGATTGAACACTACAAAAAGGCGATTGAAAGTGATCCAGAGTTACAAGATATCGCGTCCGAAAAAGCACCTATCGGTATCCTTGCCCGTCTTCAGCTATCGAGGACGTACGCCAAAATGCTCCAAAGTTATCAATTTCTTGATCGGGAATTCACAAGTGAAGATCTGGCTGAAGTGACCCGTCTTGAATCGGAGTCTGTTCTCCTATTGGAGCAAGCAGTGGCGAAGCGTCCTGAGATGGACGAAATCGTTGCGGACCTTGTGCGTTTGTACTTTGCGCGCGCAGCTGCACTTGAACGCGAAGATATCGAAACGCGTCGGTACGCGGATGCGCTTCAGGTTTACGAACGCATTGTAGCACTTGATCCGCAAGAGGTTCGCGCGTGGGAGCGGATGGCTGAAATTTATGGCAGTTTTCTTGGGGATAAAGCCAAGGCACTTGAGATGTATCGGAAGGTATACGAGATTGAATCGCACCCGACTGTCTTAGCGAATATCAAATCGCTTGAAGAAGATTTGGAAGCCGAGGAAGAGGGCTTAGAAACCGAAGCGGAATAAATGGATTGCGGATTGTGAAAGTACGGAGAGAAACGGAGAGCCGATGAGAGGATTTGAACCTCCGACCTACTGATTACGAATCAGTTGCTCTTCCACTGAGCTACACCGGCTTAGCAAACTATGATAATTGGTGGGAGGTGCCGAGAGGCAGAATCGAACTGCCGACACATAGATTTTCAGTCTACTGCTCTACCGACTGAGCTATCTCGGCACAAGGCTATATTATAATACCATTAAAGCAGAGGGTTGTCAAGTTTTTTTCAGAAAAAATCGCTACCTCTGCAAACACCGAACCTACTGCTTTATCCACTTTGAAATTAAAGGTAAATCCGGTTCGTAGTA
>CAZQIP010000047.1:0-15687 GCA_964593655.1 uncultured bacterium
GAACCGATACAGGTCGCCGAATGGGAAATCAAGGACAACACCTATAAGTCTGGAAACATTAGTTTTGACTGTTGGAAGTTCGGTATCTACGGCGTTGATAACGTGATCGTTGCCACACCAGAGCACGAAGAAGAGATTTTCGCTGAAAATTTCGATCCACACGGACTCGCAGTCCAACCTGTCGGTAAACTGGCAACCACTTGGGGACACCTGAAATCGAATCATCGGTAAGCAGAAAGGAATTTAATCATGACAAAATGCGCGCTTATTAGTGGTAGAGGTATGGGGATGATGCACGGCGGAAACTTCCACGCCCATCCAGATGGGGAGGTTGTGGCTGTCTGCGATATGGACCCAGAACTCCTTGCAAACGCAAAGGAACACTTCGGAGTACCCGGGTATTCTACGATTGGGGAACTCTTAGCGAATTGTGATCCAGATCTCGTACTTCTTATTGTCAACGAAACCCGACGTATCCCACCGCTGCGGGAGTTGCTCGAAGCTGGACAGAACGTATTCACAGAGAAACCGCTCTGTGGATTAGAGGGACAGGCGCGGGTACGCGAGGAAGACCTCGGCATTGCGGCACCTGCTATCGGAACATGGCGTGATTCTAATCTTAAATTCGGAATCGATTTCAACTATCGATTTATGCACCATTTCCGAAAACTGCACGATGATGTCGCCGAGGGACGCTTGGGTGAGATTCGGATGGTACACGCACGGGCACATTTCAACTGTTGGTCCCATATCATTGACCAAATCCTCTGGACGGTCGGCAGACCCGAATGGGTCAGTGTTGTCGGCGATCCGAGCGCATCCGGCGGATGGGGACGTTTAATTCATATCGGTTGGGAAAATGGCGTTATCGGCTCTCTCAGCGGTACAAACCTATGGGGCTACGACGATCATCCGCTCCGCGTTAAGGTCCTTGGCGATGAATTTTATGCCGAGGCAAAAGGTCTTGAAGGCGTTTACGTCCGCAGAAAAGCGAATAACTCTGAGATAGAGGAAGTCTGGGAAGCAGAGGACGGCAACCCGGAAATGCCGGAATCTTTCAAACGGATGGCGGATGGTGTGATCAAAGCGATGCATGCCGATACAGCCTTCCCCGCAGACGGTGAAGCCGCATGGAATGAACTGCTCTTTGAGGCAGCAGTACACAGGTCTGCCCTACAAAATAATGCACGTATCTATCTGGCAGATGTCGAACAAGACGCATTCGCCTAATTAAGCAAGACTACTTTTCCCGAGGCCGGTAGGTGCGGTTTCCTAACCGCACCGAACTTCTCAAAATACGACAGCCTCTGCGAGCGGTTTCTAACCCCGAATCACCCAGTAGCACCACCTTTAACAGCAATCTTAATCGCATCTTTTCCATCTAAGTGATAGCTCCCGTGAAGCGCGTCAAAGCCTTTAGACACATCCTCCAACGGGAGAATATGGCTCACAAACCCGTCGAAGAGGGACGCGTGTTTCTCCAGCATCGGGATAGCACGGAGGAAATGCTTCCTTTCAAAACCCCATCCGGCTTCCAATCGCAGATTTTTACGCATGAGCATCTGGTTCGGATTGCAGTCAAAGCTGCCGACATCCACGAAATGCCCATACACAACATAAGTCCCGCCATATCGGATGTAGTCTAAACCTTCCGGGATAGCAGCGAGAAAACCTGTGCATTCGTAGACGACATCTGCCCCTTCGCCTTGTGATGTATTTTCTCGGACAATCCGTTTGCGTTCTTCAGGATCCGGCACTTCCGCGATGTCTATTGTGAGGTCCGCGCCTAACCTTTTTGCCATCTCAAGCCTACCTGGAGGACCACCGACGACGATAAGCCTGCCTGCACCAGAGACTCGCGCCCAATTCAGCGCAAGCAGTCCGATGGGACCGGTTCCCTGAATCACAACTGTATCCCCGAATTCGATCTTTCCACGTGAGACGCAATGCGCAGCACAGGAAGCCGGTTCCGCGAGCACCGCAATTTCAGCGGGTAGATCGGTTTTAAGGAACATATTTGTTGACGGGTTTGATAGGTAGATATACTCACTGAAGCCGCCGCGCAAATACGGTGCTTCTTCCGATGGAGAAAAGCCGAGACCACCGCTCGGAGAGAGCGCAACTCTGTCCCCTACTTTAACCGGATTTCCGAGGTAGTCCGTTTCGACACCCTCACCTAAAGTCTCAATCACGCCGACGTTTTCGTGTCCAAGAATAATATCGTGATGGATACGTTGAAACTCCCAGTTGTGGAGGTCAGTACCACAAATACCGCCTAACTCCTGACGCACGAGTACTGTGCCGGGCTCCGGGTCAACGATCGGATATTCTCGGATTTCAAAACTTTTGCCACTCATCACAGTGGCGCGTGCGGTTCTGGTTCCCATTGTAAAACTCCTTTAAAATAGATCTTCACGTTCGTAGTAGGGCAATTTATTGCCCGTCAGTGCTATATTTCGGATGCGTGCCTTTTGTCAATGCCCTCTCAACAAAACGCAAGGAACAATTAAAAAACTTTAACAATTATCTTCCCAAGTTTCTCACCTGTGAAAAGCGCGATAAACGCCTTTGGTGCATTCTCTAAGCCTTCTATGATGGTCTCTTCCCACTGTATTTTGCCCTCACCTATCCAGTCGCGCATATCACGGTAAAATTCAGCGTTGCGCGCCATGAAATCAGTAACAATGAAACCTTGCAATTTAATACGTTTGCCGATAGCAGAACTAAGGTTTGTCGGACCTGGCGTAGGTTCAATATCATTATATTGGGAGATCATACCACACAGAGGAATGCGTCCGTGCATATTCATCACTGCAAGCGCAGCTTGGAGATGTCTACCGCCGACGTTCTCGAAGTAGATGTCGAGTCCATCTGGACAATGTTTTCTGAGTTCGGCTTCCAAATCGTCAACATTTTTATAGTTAAATGCTGCGTCAACACCTGCTTTTTCCAGTAACCAAGCAACTTTCTGATCAGAACCCGCGCTCGCCACGACGCGGCAGCCTTTGATTTTCGCGATCTGACACACAATTGAGCCGACCGCGCCTGCCGCTGCAGAGACGAATACCGTTTCGCCTGCTTTGGGTTGACCGATCTCCAGAAACCCAAAATAAGCAGTGCGTCCGGGCATACCGACTGCCCCTAAAAACGACTGGAGCGGCGCGATTGTCGTGTCAACAGCCGTTACACTCTCTGCTGGCGCGACGTAGTGATCTCGCCACCCTAACATCCCCGTCACATAATCTCCGACCTGAAACTGATCGCTATTTGATTGTATAATTTGACCTGCACATCTACCTTCCAAGGGTTTACCAAGTTCGGCGGAGCGCATGCCACCGCGCATGTAGGGATCTACTGACGTGTAAAGGTTTTGGACGAGGACCTCTCCTGCCGCAGGTTCAGAGAGGGGTACCTCTATGAGTTCAAAGTCACTTTCCTTGGGCATACCCACAATGCGATTTTTAAGACGAATTTGTCGGCTTACAAGATTCGACATCTGTTTCTCCTATTGTCTGGTGGTCTAATCTTATCTAAAGTCTTGATTTTTCAAAACTCCATGCTTTAGCTTGGAGATATAGAAAAATCCTAAGGGCGTGTGGCAAGAAACTGGGTTTGGGATGAGAAAAACATCTTCAAGTCCTTTTTCAATTGTTGATTCAATAAAGCAGCCGGTACTTTTCTGTTGAGATATGTATGAGTATATCTCATTTACTCAAAATCTGTCAAGTCAATTTGTCTTGACAGATTTTTGTTCGTGTGATATGCTATATCTTGTCATGGAAACCGGTAGAGAGTTTCAGCCCGTCACAAGGCAGGTCTCTACCTCCCATCGACTCAGACCGAAAGCCATGCCAAAGGAGTTGGTTACCGTGCGTGCCCGAAAGTTAAATTTGCAGTATGCTGAGCAGTTGGAATCTCTGAATGCCACGACCGCGTCTGTCTGGCATGAGTGTTTGGTATTCAAGGAGGTATGGGATTATGCGCATGGTTACCGCACGGGTGGTAGTCTTGATGCGCCCTGTGAGTTGTGGATGGATAAGCAGTTGTCTAAATCACAACCTCTGCATTCACAAAGTATTCAGGAGGTGCGGAGACGCTATTTCAAAAATCGCAAGGGCTTTCGTGAAAAGAGGAAGAATGGCGATGAGAAAGCAAAACCGCCCTATAGAGATAAAAGATTCCAAACAACCACTTGGAAGAAATCTGCGATTCACTTTAAAGGCAATATGTTGGTCTTATCTAACGGCAGACACGGTGATCCGTTAGAAGTTAGACTGCCAAAGAATTTTGACTTGAAGTATGCTATGGCACACATTGCTATAGTTGAGTTGGTCTATGACAAAGGTCAGTATACGCTGCATTTTGTGTATGGTGTAGAAAAACCTCTGAAGTCAAAGGCGAAAGGTATTGTTGGTGTTGATATTGGTGAGATACATCCTATGGTCAGTCATGATGGTGTTGACACTCTAATTTTCAATGGGCGGTATATACGCAGTCTATACCGGTTGAGAAACAAGGTGATAGCATCATTTAACAAAAAGATTGATAGGTGCAAACGCCATTCACAACGCTGGTGGTATCTCGTCAAACGCAAATGGAAACGCATCAGGCAAATCGACAATCAGATACGCGATGGCTTACACAAACACACGACTCAATTTGTAAAAATGTGTGAGGCCGCTAATATCGCTACCATTGTGATTGGCGATTTGACGGGTATACGCGAGAATATAGATTACGGCAAGCGTGCGAATCAGAAGCTACATCAATGGGCATTTGGTAAAGTCACTGAACTGATTTCATACAAAGCGAACGCTTTAGGCATCAAAGTTGAAGTGATTGATGAGGCTTACACTTCACAAACTTGCCCGAAGTGCGGCAAGAGGAAGAAACCCACCCATCGCGAATATACCTGCGAATGCGGTTTTGAATACCATCGCGATGGTGTAGGCGCGATTAACATAAGACGAAAGTATCTGGGACGCTTAGGTGTCCCCGTAGCGGCGACTATGGCATCGCCCGTCGGTATACGATTAGAATGCCGACGTTGCTCCGCCTGAGCGGAGAATGTTCCTACGAGGAACAAAAGGAATCTCCCGTCTTTAGACTGGAGAGGGTTCAACATACCATATATGAGAAAAAAATCAAGATCGGAGCGATAACAGAGCAGGGCATTTAGTTTTCGGTTTTTTCGTCCAATTTCGCGGCGTACTCGCCCATAAGCGACCTGCTTTAGACCCCCGGGGTCCCCACCCGTTACTGGGAAGGGGACCCGGTAGGTGCGGTTTGATGAAGTTTAAGAAAATATTTCGGTAATTCTATATTTTCCCCAGGCCCGGTAGGTTCGGTTTCCTAACCGAACCGGGCTTCACCAAAAAATTACCGAATTAATCAATTAATCTTCATGAACCGCACCGGATCCTGAAAAAAGGACGAGAAACTCTATAATTTCTTAAAACTGAATGACTCTGAAATTCATTTGACATTTAGCTCTAAATGTGATTTGATACATAAGATAAAGGATAAACCTGTACACGGAACAATCTATCTTTAACTGAGGGGGAAAGCATGAACACGCGCGCGAATGAATTTCTGAGAACTGATTTCGGACACGAGGTCTATGATGAATGGTATCTTGGACCAGGCAGCTACAATTTTGAGACACCCGAATTTGTGGAAAGGCATTTCCCTTTCTATGAAAAGGTGCTGCAACTCTCTAAAGATGACAAAATATTAGAGGCAGGTTGCGGAATTGGCAGCTATTCGCGTGAATTTGCGCGGCGAGGTTATCATGTTATTGGCATGGACCTATCACCCAACTTTCTGTCTGAGGCTGAAAAAATTACACAACGTGAAAATTTAGAGATCGAGTTTATTTTGGGGGACTATAATGAAATGCATTTTGAAGAGAAGTTTTCTGTCATTTTCTTTGAAGGCTCATTTTTTTATCGTTCCAAGGAGGGGTTGGTATCGCTCTTAAACCGAATCCATAAAGCACTTACGCCTAATGGCAGACTCTATTTTGTTCATGCAAATCAATCACTCAAAAAACAGCGATGCCCAGTAGCTAATTGGAGTGAAATCAAGAAAAACGTGTTTGTCTTGCAAAGTCAAGAATATGACGAAAACCGTGACGGATCAAAATGCAGTTGGCTTAAAATTGATCTACAAACCCAGAAACATTACAGGTGCGACTATTTCGTTAAGTGTCTCTCGCCGGACGAACTCAAGGACTGTCTTGTGGAAGCAGGTTTTATGGATTTCCATTTCTACAAAAAGCGTCGGATCGGAGACTTTCAGCCAGAGGATGACAAATTTTCTGTAGTGGCGAAAAAGTGACAGCGACAGGAGCAAATATGAAAGTCAAAAAAACGAAAGAAAAATACGATCAATTAATTGCTGACGGTTATTGTGTTATTGAGAATGTTTTGAAGGAAGATATGTTGAGCCAACTTCGGACAGTGACTGACGAACTGCTTGATGCACAAACGGAAGATGAACGCGATGCCTATCGCTCATCTGGCAGCATGATTAGCGTGTATATGCATCCGCTGTTCGCGGAACTCGTCGTTTACCCGCGGGCATTGCACGCTCTTGACGCTTTGGGTTTCCTGAGACCGAAATGGTCATCCGGGTATGTCATCAGCAAACCGCCGCAGAGTCCACCCCTCTTTTGGCATCAGGACTGGTGGGGTTGGAACGATCCGTGCAGCTACACCGCACTGCCCCAACAATTATTCCTCATGTATTATTTGGTTGACACAACGCCGTCCAACGGGTGTCTTCGTGTCATTAAAGGCTCCCATCTGAACCGCCATCCGCTCCATGATATACTGCCCGATGCCCACGGCGCAGCCCTCCAACG
The DNA here is from genome assembly GCA_964593655.1 of uncultured bacterium. Classification (GTDB taxonomy): domain Bacteria; phylum Poribacteria; class WGA-4E; order WGA-4E; family WGA-3G; genus WGA-3G. The sequence goes on from CAZQIP010000047.1 coordinate 6,866, forward strand.
CGTCGATGATGCTGAACATCCAGCCTATCAACACTTCCCCAGTGAAGTGGACATACCCGTGAAAGCGGGAGACTTAGTTATCGGCGATTCTCGTTTGTTACACGCCTCACACGGCAATCAATCAGACGAGCGTCGAACCGTGATTACGCTCTGGTATCATCCATTTTTTGCGCTGCTACCAGTAGAAATGCAGGCACATATCGGACGGCTCCGGCAGAGCCTCGCTTGGACGGATGCCGATTGGGCACGAATTGCCGAACTCGCGCCGGTCTGTGAAAGTAACGTTGAACCGCTAAAATGGAATCGGAATCCGGGACCTGAGCTGAGATAATTGCGTCCCGATATGCCGAGATTTAATTTGAAAGAGATTGTCTATCATGATACACTACTAATACAGCAGAAAATTTTCGGTTCGGGTGAGACTCGTTTTTCAATAATAGCCAGTGGATCATTCGCTGGTTTTCGCTTTGAGAATGATAAAGGAGAGAATAAAAGATGGAAACTACAGTCACACGGTTAAAACTATTATGTGTCAGTTTAATGGTGATGAGCCTGATGTTTGTGGGTGTCAGCTCTGCTAAAATTGACTTTGGAGATTGCGTCGGCATGTGGCTCTTTGATGAGGGGAATGGCAACAAAGCCAAAGACTCCTCTGGCACAGGCAATGACGGCACGATTGAAGGGGGCGCAAAATGGGTGAATGGCAAATTCGGCAAAGGTTTGAGCCTTGACGGTTCAGATGATTACGTCGAAATTGCACACGATGATTCTTTAAACGTTGGAGGCGAACACACGATTGCCCTTTGGTTTAAATTAGACAAGGCCCCCGCTGGTGGCATGGGCGTTGTGACCAAAGATGATTGGGCTCCCGGATTTTGGTGGGATGGGGCGATAATCCGACATCACACGCATGACCCACCCAACACGCTTCATTATATAGATGCACCGTGGAATCCAGATACGGATTGGCATCATGTCGCCGCTATCTGGGACGGTGAAGAGTTCATAATGTATCTGGACGCTAAGGAAATTGGTGCTGGTGTAACTGGACCAAATATAGGAAGGAACCCGTTAACCGACAAACCCCTCTTAATAGGTATCTATCTCGCCACTGGACAGCACGGTCAGTGGGGCGCCTTTCTCGGCGCAATAATTGACGATGTTGCCATCTTCAGTGTCGCGTTGGACGATAATGATATTGAAACTCTCATGAATGACGGCTTAAAAACCGCAGCGGATATTGAACCTTCAGGTAAGCTCACAACCACCTGGGCTGACATTAAAGCCGATTAATCCTAAACATTGCGTTCATTGGCAAGACCGAGTGGCGTTCAATACTGGGCACCCTCGGTCTTGTCGAAAGTCTCACTAAATCGGAGGCGTTTTCATGTCGCAAAACCCCCTGAAAGCCTGTCTTGACAGGCGAGGTTCACTGTTTCATGCCTACACCTTTGGTGAACAGGAACGGGAAAAGTTAGATCGGGATGGACATTTTGTGTTGCCCGGCCTGCTTACATCCGATGCACAGGAAAACCTGACCCACTCGCTATCGCGTATTCATGAACTCTCGCGCACGCCGGCAGAAGGACATGAGCCGAACCGGTTTTCTGCAGAATACGACGGTTATCTCGAAAGCTTGATTGCACATCCACAGATGCTTGAACTCGCACGAAAGGTGTTGGGTGATAATATCCGATACGATCATTGTGTGAGCCTGAACAGACCCGGCGGCAACGGCGGCATTGGGTGGCATAGCCACGGATACGCCGACGACGAGCCGAGTTTAGGTTTTGTCCGTATCTTCTTCTATGTCAACGGTTTTGAACCCGACGATGGCGGTTTAAAAGCCGTCCCCGGAAGCCACCTCTATCGGGACGCAAGAATCCAGGGACACACAGATGACGCATTGCGAGAAGGATGGTTGGCAGGAAAAACGCACCCAGAGACAGATCAACCCTTAGAGATTGAGGCGTTATCCGCGCCACCGGGCACAGTCGCCCTGATGTGGACGCATGCAGCACATGCTGTGTCACCAAGAAAACCGGATAGCGATACCCGTTGGTGCGTCGTTTATGCCTACCGCAACCCCGGCAGACCCTCCGGTGCCCGTTGGATTACACCCGAATTTGAACAAAAACCGATTCCCGGCGCAGAAGGCTTGATGTCCCTTTATTAAAAGGAGTTTTTATGCCACAAAACCCGATTTTTCATGATTATACCTTCGGGCATCAAGAGCGCAAAGAATTAGATCATGTTGGCCATTTTGTGCTGCCCGGCCTCCTAACGGCTGAGGCTCAAGCACGATTAACAGAATCGCTGGCTCGGATCGAATCGCTGATACCGGGTGGCAAAAAAGGATATGAACCCAACAGATTCGCCGCGGAATACGATAGTTATCTCGAAAGTCTAATCCCACATCCGCAAATGCTTAAACTCGCCCGCCAAGTGCTTGGTGAAGAGATACGTTATGACCACTGCGTGAGCCTCAATCGTCCAGGGGGCAATGGTGGTGCCGTATGGCATAGCCACGCATACGCTGAAGACGATCAGCGCTACGGTTTTGTCCGTATCTTTTTATATGTTAATGGGTTTGCGGCAGATGATGGCGGTTTGAAGGCAGTCCCCGGTAGCCATCTATACCGCGATCCCAAAATTCAGGCGACAACAGATGACGCACTGAGAGAAGGGTGGCTCGCAGAAAAAAACCATCCTGAGACCGGCGACCCCTTAGCAATTGAAGCGTTATCGGTACCCCCAGGAACCGTCGTCCTCATGTGGACGCATGCAGCACACGCAGTCACCCCAAGAAAACAAGAGAGTGACACCAGATGGACTGTCGTTTACGGATATTATAAACCCGGTAAAGACCCAGGCGAAAGGTGGATTACACCCGAATTTGAGCAAAAACCGATTCCCGGCGCAGAAGAATTGATGTCTCCTTATTAAAGTAGTAGGTATACGCCGTATGCCGTAACCCCAAATTACCCATGCCACAAAATAAACCACACATTCTATTCCTCATCAACGACGAACACCGTCCCGATGTCCTACCAATTGAGGGGGACGCGGCTATCCGCACACCGACACTCTCTCGGTTTATGGATGAAGGCATCTATTTCCACAACGCCTATACGCCTTCACCCATCTGTGTCCCCGCGCGACAGAGTTTCCTGTCAGGACTCTACCCGCGGAACTGCGGAAGCCTTAACTTTGGCGATCCGATGCCGACTGAGGTCCGAACGATTCCGGGCCAGTTGGGAAACTACGGGTACTACTCCTGCTGCGCGGGTAAGATGCACTTCGTCGGGACGGATGTCATGCACGGCTGGCAGGAACGCATCGGACGCGATATTATCGGCAATAACGGTTATCCATATCCCCCTGTTAAGGATGAACACTACGCGCGCTCTGAACGAGAACCCGGAACTGGACCGAAGCAGGACAAAGTGATTCAGGAGGTTCGCGATGCACAACCCGGCTTGGGACAATGGATGCTCCATGACCAATACAATGTAGACGGCGCGCTGTTATTCCTTGAGGAGTATTTCGTTAATGCCTCTTATGACCGTCCAAAGCACAATCCGCTCTGTATGGCGGTAAGCCTCATAGCACCCCACTATCCGTATCAGTGTCCACTCGACCTGTTTACTTACTACATGCAGCGCGTAGAGCCGATCGTTGAAGAACCGAACGAACAGTTTGGATACCACGATTTCTTCAGGGTCCGGGTCGGCGAAGATGTGACCTACCGTCAGGCACATCGAGCGACCGCGGCGTATTACGGCATGATTGAGTGGATGGACGCACAATTCGGGCGGGTCATTGAGAAACTGGAGCATTTGAACGTTTTGGACGATTTCATCATCGTTTTCCTCTCTGACCACGGTGAGATGCTTGGCACGAAAGGGCTTTGGGAGAAACAGAGCTATTTTGAGGCTTCCGCACGGGTACCACTTTCTATCTGGTATCCGAACCGATTTGGACGCGAACCGAAGGTCCTTGAGCAGAATGTATCGTTAGTGGATCTGTTTCCAACAATATGCGAGTTAGCAGAAATCCCCGCCCCCGATGAACTTGATGGAAACTCGCTCGTGCCACTCATTGAAGGCGATACGACGAATTGGCAGGATACCGTTTACAGCGAACTCTGGCGTGCCCAAAACGGACCCTCTGTCATGGTCAAAGAGGGCAGTTTAAAGTATTTCCGATTTGACAACGACAAAGGGTGGCCCGAACAACTCTTTGATCTCTCCAAAGACCCGGATGAACGGAACAACCTGATTAACGCGCCTGCCTACGCCGACGCACTCTCAAGGTTGCGAGCGAAAGTCGATGCCTTACCTGAACCACGCCGTAAAGATGAAAATAACAGATTCATCGACCCGCATCGTCCGATGGCTACCCTGATTAAGGGAAAGGAAAATTTCTGATGAACAGGCAAGTTTTAATTTCAAAAAGTTTTGTGTTACTGTTTATAGGTGTTTTTGTAAGTTTCGGCATACACGGTATGAGTTACGGTGCCCCTGGCGGGGTCTGTGAAGTCGGTGATGTGCTTGCACCGGGACAGAGTTGTACCTACCCGGGCACCGAGACCGAGTTCAAGGTTCTTGATGATGGCAGTGGACAGTTTCTGTTCGCTACCGCCGATGCTGCATTGAATCTCAGAGACACGCTTGTCAATGGCAAGCCTTATACCTTTGCTGCCAACAAACGCGACGGGAGCTGGGTCATTGAGGAACTCGGAGGTATTGTTGACCTTCAAGCACCGCCAATATTCTGGACCGACCGGGGCACGGATAAAATCCAGCGTATAAACCTCGATGGCACCAGTGCTGAAGACCTCATCACCATTGAAATAGGTATCTTAGGCGGCATCGCCTTGGACGTGGCAGGTGGCAAGATGTACTGGACAGACTGGGGGTTCCCAGGCGGCATCCAGTGTGCTAACCTTGACGGCTCAAATGTCCAAACCCTCGTCAATATTGATGATGATCCCGGGGACATCGCTTTAGATGTCGCCGAGGGTAAGGTGTACTGGACGGTAGGGCCTATCGTGGAGGATGGCCATGGTAAAATTCAGCGCGCCGACCTTGATGGCACTAACGTCGAAACCCTTGTATCCGGATTAATCAAGAACCCAGATTACATCGCCTTGGATGTCACTGAAGGTAAAATGTACTGGTCAATGGCAGGGTACGCCGATGATACCAATGCGAGTAAAATCCAGCGTGCGAACTTAGATGGCACCAATGTTGAAGATGTTATTCCGTCGTTACAATTCGGACTTCCAGGGGGAGTCGCCTTAGCCGTGGGCGATGGCAAGATATACTAGACAAATTGGGGAATCCCAGAGGGCATCCAGTGTGCCAATCTTGACGGTTCAAATGTCCAAACCCTCGTCAACACCGATGATAATCCTTGGGGCATCGCTTTGGATGCAGCTGGCGGTAAGGTCTATTGGACGGTAGGTCCGATCGGGGAGGATGGCCATGGTAAAATTCAGCGCGCCGACCTTGACGGCACCAACGTCGAAACCCTCGTCTGGGGATTGGATACACCAAGATACATCGCCCTTGGGATACCGGCTCTACAAACCCCTGAAGGGACTGGACCGGTCGCGCACGCCGATGTCAATGGTGATGGTACAGTAAACATCCTGGATTTGGTATTCGTTGCTGCAAATCTTGACAAACAGGGCGAAAATGCCGCGGATATCAACGTCGATGGTGTCGTGAACATTCAAGACTTAGTGTTGGTTGCGGGTGCCCTTGGGCAAGACGGCGCAGCCGCACCGTCTTGGCATACGGACGCTTTGGTAGGGATCTCCACCGCAGATGTGAAAGGTTGGTTATCCGAGACACAACAAATGAACTGGACAGACCCAAGGGCCCGAAAAGGCGTTCTCTTCTTAGAGCAACTCCTCGCCGCGTTGCGCCCCCAAGAAACGACGCTCTTGGCGAACTATCCGAACCCCTTCAACCCAGAGACGTGGATCCCGTATCAGTTGGCGAAACCGGCGGATGTGAATGTCTCCATCTATACTACCGATGGCGCGTTGGTTCGGACGTTAGCACTTGGTCATCAAGCAATAGGGGTGTATCAAAGTCGTGGGCGGGCAGCCTATTGGGATGGTAGAAATGCACTCGGTGAACCCGTCGCGAGTGGTGTCTATTTCTATACGCTTACAGCAGGCGAGTTCATAGCGACGCGACGGATGCTCATTTTGAAGTAGCGTCCTTTCTGTTGGCGAGGTTTCGGAATCTCGCCAACTGACCATATCAACACATAAAATACCGCTTGGTCAGGTTTCATCTGATAAAAGTCGCTGTTTCTCCACTGTAGGCATCTTTGATCCGTTGCGCGTGGTTCAAAAGCAGGTCCAATGCTTGTATTTCTTGATAGGAGAAATACCCGTATTCGGTTGTTTCGCAACTCAGTCGGAGTTCACCACCTACGACTGCCGCTTCAAAGCATAGAGCCACCAACTGAATTTTGTTACCATCTTGATACACAACCAACTCATGTGGGGTTGTGTAAACACCGATTAAACGTTTTATTGCAACTCGCAAACCCGTTTCTTCTTCAACCTCTCGGATACACGCCTCACTTGCACTTTCACCTGGTTCCATCCCTCCACTCGGTAAACACCATTGGTTGTTATCTTCACGTCTTGTTAATAGAATCTTTTCCCGGGCCTTATCAAAAATGACCGCCGAACATCCAACGCGGATTGTACCATTTCGTCCAACCCGATGTCCTGTAATGATTTTAGCCATTTTCACTTCTCCATCTGTTGTTGAAAGATAGGCGTTGGTTCAATAGACAGACGAAAACAGATCGTCTGTCTCAATGAGAAGGATCTCCTCTTTTTCTGCCCTTTGTTTGAGCGCATCTGTAAAACCGTTCACAGAAAACAGCAAGTACCGCGGATTCTGATTCCATCGATCTGGAACCTTCTCGGTCTTTTTAATGAGATTATTTAGAACGTTTTCTCCGACTAGAGCGTTCCACCATTTGCATTCCCCAAACCAGTGGCTGCTGTCAATGTTTTCTGTTAATACATCTATCTCAATGTTGGGTGCCCAATGTGCCCCAACCTGTTTGGGGGCGACCTTTAATTTTTCTGCCCAATAAAGGTTAATATATTGACGACAAATGTCCTCAAAAATTTCTCCCATATAATGCGAAAGATTCGGGGCAATCATCTCCTCATATACCAAATCTGCGTTTCCAGATTCAATGAGACTCCGATTGGGTAGCACGAACCGGAACCAGAACTTGACATAGTTATCCTCAATTTTATAAAATCCCTTTCTACTTTTTTCAGGGGCGCGCTCGGACACCGGTGTTTCGCGCCTGACCAAACCTAATTCTCGAAGTACACTCAAGTATCTGTTTGCATGTGTCGAGTCAAGTCCAACCCGTTGAGAAATCTCATTCAATCGAGTTGCACCACCAGCAATTACTTGCAGAAGGCTCGCATACGTTCTCGGCTCCCTGAGTTCCGTGCGTAATAAAAAATTAACCTCATCAAACAAATACGCTTGGGGTGTGAGCAGCTCGTTTTTGATACACTGTTCAAGCGTTCTTTGAGGCGTGCCTTGCGAAAGGTTTGAGGAATACAACGTAAATCGGTTCAGGTACGCCGGAATACCACCAAGGATACCGTAAGTAATTAGTTTCTCCTTGGCAGAATATTCTGGAAAGAAATATCCGCTATCACGGTAAGACAACGGCATCAGTCGGAGTTGACCGGTGCGCCGTCCATATAAAGGGGAGCGTTCCGCCAATACTTCCTGTTCCATGAAACTCACCTGCGAGCCGCACAGAATCAAGAAGAGTTTGCTATTTTTGCCATGTAAATCCCAAAACCGTTGAATCAACGAAGGAAGTGCTGTATTATCCTCACAGAGATATTGAAATTCATCCAGCACCAAAATCAGGCGTTCTTTTTCTGACTGTTGGGCAAAATAGACGAGTGCGGCTTCCCAATCATCAAAAACAAGGGTTTGTAGGAGCGGATCATCAAGCAGATGCCGAGCGGTTTCGGTGAGCTGCCGGAGATGGTCGCGTTCTTTCAATTGGCTGGCGAGAAAATAGATGCTCCTTTTATCCTTACAGAATTGCGTCAAGAGTTCAGTTTTTCCAACCCGCCTCCTGCCGTATAACACGAAAAATTCCGCTAATTCTGATTGGAACATCTGCTCTAAAGCTGTTAATTCTTGATGCCGATCAATGAACATGATTTTTCCTAAATGCCGTGCAAAATATTATACGCTAAAGTATTATACGCTAAAGTATAATTAAAATCCAGTGAATGCTGGTGAATCTTCGATTTCAGGGCTATATGGCATATCAACATCTGACTTCTCAACACCGTTCAACCCAACCTACGCGCCTTGAAAATCATCGGGTCTCGATATCTTGAATTTGACTCAATTGACATCTATCCTGAGAGAATGCATTGGGTTTCACGCATGTTAACACTAAATCGGATAAGTTGCCGTTCGGATTTTTATATAAAAAGATATAAAAAGATATAAATAAAATAAATAAAAATATAAATACATAAATTTGTGTAGTTTTTTATTGACAAAGCCTTGTATTTTCTGATATAATATTTATATGAATAACCCAAGTTGCTACGAATAAGTTTTGAAGGTTCAAGGAGATTTTTCACACGCTTTCCTCACCCCGTATGAGGTGTAATAAAATATTTGGGTAATTCCGTGTTCTCCCAGGTCCGGTAGGTGCGGTTTGATGAAGTTTAAGAAAATATTTCGGTAATTTTATATTTTCCCCAGGTCCGGTAGGTCGGTTTC
>CAZQIP010000048.1:0-9265 GCA_964593655.1 uncultured bacterium
TCGTCAAGCATGTTACCTATTTTGATCGTGTTCGATTGATTCTGAAGTTTGAACTTCTCTGCTTTTCTCATAGTATATCGTGTATCGTGCGATTATCCCGTTATCAGTGGGAGGCAGACACATTGCCGAGAAGCAATGCTGAGAATGTCTGCCAACACGATATTATCATTATACAATATTTTGATTAGATTGTCTTGTCAACTTTATTTTTTTATCACGCCCTTCGCCGTCTATATCCCGCAAGCTAAAGCATGGGGATTTGACGGAAGAGTGTTAAGAAAAAACTTACATTGGTTCAACAGCGAACAATAACGTGATTTCTCCAGATTATAGCATACATCAGATGAGATGCAGACGATTTTTGGGTTATCCAGTGGTGTCGTTTTCACAGTTAATAGATTCGGAAAGATACGGAACGCGCCAGTCGCTCTTTGGAAGATAGTACCTACAGAACAGAATAACACATGGGACGCTAATGACGAGTGCTATCAACCCTATCCACCAAGATTCTTGAAATTCAGTAATCGTTTTGTATGAAATAGAGACATCAAGGTCCATGGTAAGGGATCCCATGATCCATGCGGTTAGGTTATTTAGGATATGGAGGCTAATCGGTATAAAAAGCGACTTGGTTCGGATATAGAGAACAGCCATCACACAAGCGAAACAGAACCCGCCGATCACATTCGTATGCAGAAGTCCAAAGATAATTGACGAAGCAAGAATAGCCTGCGTCGCACCCCACTTGACAGTCCATCGCGTTAGCAAAATGCCGCGTATGAAAAACTCCTCCATCACAGGGGCAACCAGCACAATCGTTAGGTAATTGATAGCGTTCGCAAGAATGTAATTATCACCTTCCCTCCAAATCATTACTGTGGAACTCTCAAGGTACCATGACTTGACAAATCCCGGAAAAACGTAGGATAGTGGCAAAAATAGAAGGTAGATAGATGCAATAGCGACGACCACAAGCGGTACTACCCAGAGGCTGTAGCGTCCCAACGTGCGCCATGTCAGAAATGTTCCAAACAGCCGGCGATAAGCCAATCCTGCACGGGAGAGTCCGCTAAAGTTAAACAGAAAGAAGAACCCATACAAAAGTAAGTTGAACAGTGCTTTGGAAAGCGGAGAATCTCTGTCGTATTTAAAGAAGATGAAAAGCGTAACAACAGTGACAACAACAGCGAGAATGCCACCCATTACCAGCGATCTACCACGAAGTTCGGAACGCGTTTCAAAAGGATTGTCTTGCATGCCGATATTCACCCTTAGGTTGTAAACTTGACAATTACGGTGTGTTACCAGTTCGTATGTGATCCGTCTCGTCGGCGGAGATGTGGTGGTTCAGCGAATTTGAATGTTTGCGACGTTACCAATTCTTCGTTAACCTCAACGCCCAAGCCCGGACCCTCCGGTACCGGTATAGATGCGCCTTTGAGCGTGAGTTGCACAGGGAATAGGTCCTCATCATAGTGTCCAGAACTTTCTGTCGGCGAGGTGCGAATTTCCAACCAGGCGAAATTGGTAACAGCAGCCGCCAGATGAACCGTCGCAGCCGTACAGATGGGACCCAACGGATTGTGCGGCATCAGGTCGATATAGTGCGCCTCAGCCAAGCCAGCAACCTTCATCGATTCTGTCAACCCCCCGACATTGCACACATCAAGACGAGCAAAGTTCGTGATACCGCGCTCCAGATAGGGGAGAAACTGCCACTTGCTGGAGAACTCCTCGCCAATAGCAAAGGGAACATCCACCATTGTCCGCAGGGATTCATAGGCTTCAGGGGTTTCGTCTCGGATCGGTTCTTCTAAGAAATCGAGCGTGCCAGAAGGCATACGCTGACAGAAGGACGCGGCTTCTGCAACGCTCAGGCGATGATGGTAGTCGATGCCGAGGACGGGTTCGGATCCAATAGCTTCTCGAAGTGCTGTCAACCACTCTGCCGCAAGACTGATCGACTCGCGTGGCTCAAAGATGTTTTCTTCTCCCGGTTTCGCGCGATGCAACACATTTGTTCGGATGACGTTCCAACCCTTCTGAAGTAATAAATTTGCGTTCGCAATTAATTCCTCGACTGTCGCTGCACCTGTTGTTGCAAAGCACGGAACAGCGTTGCGTTGCTTTCCACCGAGCAATTGGTAGACCGGTACATTCAACGCCTTTCCTACAATATCGTGGAGGGCGATGTCTATCGCCGAGATCGCGCCTGTCAAGGCACGACCACCTTCAAAATATTGGCTCCGGTACATCTCCTGCCACAATCCACCGATTCGCATCGGGTCGCGCCCAATCAGGAATTCTCGGTAGTGCTTAACCGCGCCTACCACAGCCAATTCTCGGCTCGAAAGCCCGGATTCACCCCACCCGTGGATGCCTTCATCGGTTTCCACTTTGACGATGTGTTGATTTCTGTGTCCTACCCAAACAGGATACGGTTTGATGTCAGTGATTTTCATGATAGATTTTCTCCTGCATAGACTTTGTAGTAGATACCTAATCCTTATACCAAATCGCTTGGTACTTGTCAATCGATTTTTGTGTTCTGTTAGTGGCGTTCAGTTCTCTTACTGTAGGAGGGATTTCCGAATCCCGACTTCCGTGCGACAAACGGGTAGAAAACCGAATGGCTCTGTACCAGATGCCTGCAATTCTTGAATCAAACGGATAAGTATGCTACAATGGCGAAAAAGAAGAGGAGGCATCGAAATGGCAAATAACCAGATTAAAGTCGCGGCATGCCAATTGCTTACAAGTGAAGACGTTTCTGTTAACACAACGAAAGTGCTTCAACAGATTGAGGCATGTGCGCAGATGGATATCCAGATTGCGGTATTCCCAGAGGGGTGTCTGTTCGGCTATTGTTGTCGGACAGATTATTGGGAACGCATCTCTCCACAGGTTTTCAAAGAGGCAGAGGCGAAGATTGCCGAGGCTGCGCGTCGGCACGCGATGGCTGTTGTCGTCGGTTCCGCGCACTATGATGGTGAGCATTGGCACAACGATTTAGCGATTTTTGATCAACAAGGGAGCCTTAAATACCGGTATGGCAAGACCTTTCTCGCTGGAGAGAAATGGTGTATTAACAATCGTGGCAAACTGCCGATTGTGCAGCTTGCAGGCGTTGACTGTTGTTTTATCATCTGCCATGATGTGCGCTATCCAGAGTTGGTCAAGTTACCCGCGGCGATGGGTGCGCAGCTCTGTATTTTTTGCTCCTGTGAGGCAGGATTGTTATCGGAATATAAACTCTCTGCTTATCGCGCCATGCCGATTTCACGTGCGACAGAAAACGGTATCTATCTCGTGATGGCGAATACGCCTGCGAACCCTGATGACATTCGCTCGCCAGGCTCATCGCATGGAAACTCGAAGATTGTACATCCAGATGGTAATGTTATCAAAGAGGCCGGATTTTTCGGAGATGACATCGTCTCGGCAACCATAGACATCTCAAAAGCGACAGGTTCACAGGCGAAGCGGACTCGCCATGAAGACACAATCCTTCGAGAATGGTTCCGACAGGGATGTGAATTCGTTGTGAAAGTCTGAAATCAGCCTTCAGCGGTCAGTAAAGAGGCACTCGGTTAACCGAGCATCTCTTCCATTGATGGCTGATAGCCGACAGCCGATAGCCACTAAAGGAGTTGGATTTATGTCAAATCAAACCGTTCAAATTCGTGCCGCTCAACTTGTAGACGGGATAAGCACATCTGCTAAAACTGATCAGGCAATCCTTGTAACCAACGGACGTATCGCTGCTGTCGGACATCAAGAAGAGATTGCGAAACAGACACCACCTGATGCACAAATCGTTGATCTCGGCGATGCGTGCCTCGCGCCGGGTCTCATCGATGGGCATACGCATCTGAGCCTTGCAGGTGACGGACGGAACTACGTTCAGATGTTCTCTGAAACCGATGAGATGATGGTGCTGACGGGTGCGATGAATTTACAACGCCACCTCGCCGCAGGGATTACGACGATCCGTGAGCACGGCGCGAGAAACACAGTAGGATTTACGCTGAAGGAAGGACTTGAACGCGGTTATATTCCAGGTCCCCGGACCTTAGTTAGCGGACGACCAATTACCTGCACAGGTGGACACTTCCACATGTGTAACGAGACGGCAGATGGCGAGGCTGAGATGCGCCGCTCTGTCCGCCGCTTGGTTCACGAAGGTGCGGATTATATCAAGATTATGGCATCAGGTGGTGGCACTGTTGGGACGATTCCAGGACGCGCCAGTTACTCTGTTGCCGAGTTGCACGCTGCTGTCCACGAGGCACATCATTTCCATCGGCTCACGGTGGCACATTGCAGGGCAAAGGAATCAATGGTACGCGCCGTTGAGGCAGGCATCGATTTGATGGAGCATGCCGAATTTCTCGACCCGGACGGTGAACTCCGATTTGATCCGAAAATTGCAGAGATGATGGCGGAATCCGGTATCTGGATTAGCCCGACTTTGCAAGCGTGGACGGGCTATCCGCGCATCGTTGAACTTCGTGCAAAACGGGACAGTGGAACGATTTCCGCTGATGAAATGACCGAATTGCAGCGACTTGAGGCACGGGCAGAAGTACGCTTAGATGTAATGCGCCGCATGCTCGACTACGACCTTCGTGACAGGATTGTCCCCGGCACTGATTCAGGCGTTGGCAGTCTTGCATTCGGGCATCTCGACTACGATTTGCAACTACTCGTCGAAGTCGGGTTTACGCCTGCAGAGGCACTCATCTCGGCGACCCGCATCTCTGCGGAGGCGATTGGAATGGCAGACGAAATTGGAACCATTGCACCGGGCAAAATCGCTGACCTCGTTGCTTTTAGGAGCGATCCGACGAACGATGTAGATGCCTTTAGCCGAGTGGCAGTGGTGTTCCAAGCGGGGCAACGTGTAAAATGAACCACGATATGCAGTCAAACATTGACCCTACTATCATTCAGCAGTTGTTGGCTGACGCTGAAAAAGACGGCGTGCAAAAATTGGTTGTGGGCGCGGTTATCTGCAAAAATGACAAGTTCCTGCTTTTGGAGCGAGTGCTATCTGACTCTATGGGTGGATTTGTTGGAATTCCAAGCGGTACTGTGGAAGTAGGGGAAGCCCTACTTACAGCACTCGCTCGAGAAGTTCAGGAAGAGACGGGACTTATTGTGACATCGGTCCTTGAATATCTCGGATTCTTTGATTTTAGATCCAGTTCCGGCAAGAAAACGAGACATTTCAACTTTCTTGTTGAGGTTGAGAATGGTGAAATCAAACTCAACTCTACTGAACACCAAGCATACTATTTTGTCGAGTTTTCTGGTGAAGATTTCACAACGCTTAACATCTCGGACGCTACCAAGGAGGTTCTCAGGGCTGCTGCGCGACAATAACGGAAGCACTTGCTCAGCTCAAAACTCATAGATGTCAGCACGCCGTTTCGCGACCTTATGGCGCACAAGCCCTTGAAGGCCTTCTGGCATTCGCGCAAACGTCTCTGGAAAAACGGGTTGGTGCCCACCCTCACGCATGAGATTCCACCAAGCCGGATAGTACGCGATATTCAACGCCATGCGATGTTGGTCGTCGGTTGTGTTCGCGCCTTGTCCGTGCCATGTGCCGCCGTGCCATAATAGCACAGAGCCACGCCGTCCGCAGACGGGGACAGGGTAACTTTCGGCGATATCTTGTTCTGACGGTCTGCGCCGGGCGCGATGGCTGAACGGCACAACAAGTGTTGCACCGTTTTCAATGGTGAAATCTGTTATCATCCAGATGGAATTAATCATCCACGGTGTTTCGGGCAAGCGCGCTGGTAAGTCGTGCGTAGAATCGGAGTGTATACCACCTTGCGGTGCCCTTGGTTTGACCCATTTCGTACACGCCTCACCGAGTCTTGCGCTATCACCGAGAAAATGACGGACGACTTCTAATACTTGCGGATGCGCGATGCATTTCCAACACATCTCATCAAGGTTGACCACACCGAAAAGGGTTTGATAGAGTTCAGCATTTGGGTCTTGAAAAGTTTGGCGATTCGCTGGGTCTTGGTGGAGTTGGAAGTATTTCTCCGCCATTGTGTCTGCCTGTGCTGCGGATATCGCGTCCTCAATCAGACAATAGCCGAACGTTTCGAGATGTTCTATTGCGTCTTGTTGTGCCATTTGTGATGCTCCTGTGCTTTTTGAAGAGTCCTTCGGTATTAATCAATTTGGAGTAACCAATCAATACGAAGGTGGTTCTGAAAAGCGTATCGGCTATTTTAACACGGTTTATCATGTGAGAACAAGCGGAAAAATCACGAATTTTCAAAACTATATAGGATTTAAGGTGTTGAACAGGTTTCTGAGGATCCTTGCCCTAACTGAAATTAGCCACTGGACACTGACGACGGAGATAAACTCATGAAAAAAGAAAATGAAGTTGAAATTGGCGAGTGGCATCGGCTTGTGAAGAGTGCTTATAATGCATTGGAGTTTTTGGTCACGATGCATTACCTTCGGAAACACCTTCCTGAGACAGGTAAGATTTTGGATGCAGGTGGCGGACCGGGGCGTTATACCCTCGAATTTTGTCGAGCAGGATATGATGTTGTTCTCTTGGATATTGACCCAACGTACACGACTTTTGCTGAAGAAAAAATCAAGTTAGAACCAAAACATGTTTCAGATCGATTGATTGCGTCGGTTATTGGAGATGTCCGAGACCTCTCACATTTTAACACGAACGACTTTGACTTTGTGTTATGCCTCGGCGGTCCGTTAACATATATCAGTGATGAAACCGAGCGAATCCAAGCAACTTCTGAATTAGTTCGTGTCGCTAAACCTGGAGCGATTGTCTGCATGAGTGTTATGGGATACTTGGCAATGCTGCGGACCGTTCTGAGTCGTGCAAGCGAAGAACTGATAATGCCGCAGTACTGGAAGTTAATAAAAGAAGGAAAAGGGAACAACCTCGTTCAAGATAGGCTATGGCATTTCTTTCGGGCTTCCGAAGTTCAACAACTCGCTGAATCATGCGGATTGACGACGCTGGAAATGGTAGGCTGTGAGGGGCTTTCAACGGGATTGTTTGAAGCCACCAACACGGTGGCGGAAGATCGAGCGAAGTGGGAACGCTGGGTTGAGTTAGTCTTAGAAACAGCGACGGAACCCGCTATAGTGGACATGGCTGCACACATCTTATACATCGGTCAAGTTGACTAAAATTTATCCAACCCTCATCCCTTTTTATTGCGAAACACCAACATAAATCTGTTTTCTTCTATTTGTTCTATACTTTCCAAAGCAAAGTGTTTCTCAATAATGTACTTGGCAAAGGCAAGCGTCCAAAAGTACCATGGCGACGCGTACGTGCCTTTGTCTGGAATTGTACGACTTCCTCCTATTAAACCGGTCTGGACATCGTATCGCTCTGGAAGGGTTTCCTCTCCCGCTCTCTTGACCAATTCATCGTGCATAATTACCACGAAAATACCGTTGCCCGATAAGATTTTTTTAAGTTGAACGGTTAAGCTCTCCAGCATTTGATATGATAAGTAGCCATTATTTTGAGGAAGGAACGCGAGGTCGAAAGCATTCTTTTTGTAAGGCAGCGCAGCCATATCCCCGATATGAAACTGGCATCGACTTTTTCTTTTGTGTGCCACCTTTTTGGCGTGGCGGAGTGGAATCTCTGCGAAGTCAATACCGGTGGCTCTCGCGCCCATGTCTTCCATCGCAAAAGTAAACCGTCCTGCATTGCAACCTAAATCTAATGCCCGCATGCCGGGTTTTATGAGTTTAGGTAAATGATCTTTGTATCTATCAACAGCAAATTGTGATCTCGGATCATCTGGATCGGTTGTCGGGTGGACACCCGCCGCATTGTAATGTGCCCGAGTGTCATCAAATATGTTCATATTTCTTTTCCTCCAAATATGACTTGCATTGTCAGGTGCTATGGTGTAAATTAGCAGGATAGGATGTCTCAAACATTTTGACATAATTTAGAGCGTTAGAAAAGAGAAAAATTACTACAAGAGGAATTCTGCAAATGCTGTCAACCGAAAACATGGGCGGCGTTGTCGTTACGCCGAGCCAATTAAGCGATATGCAAGCGGATGATTATATTCTCCATGCCCGCGGTGGTGTTCTGAACAAGGTTCCAGCGCAGAAAATCCGCATGCCTTTGGATCCGGAAGCACACTACCAAGGATTAAATCTCGTTTTGACTCCTGATAAGACTATCTATGCGGTGCAGCAAACCATCATCTCCAAGTCCACAAATGGTGGTAAGACCTGGGAACACCTCAGTAGAGAGCCTTCCGCGTTCGGTTTCAACGGATGGCTGCTGCAAGCCAATCGGCACGGACAGCTGATTAACGTGAGTCAACAGGGTGAAGAACAACCGACCGCTGTGTGGCTATCCGATGATGAAGGTGAGTCTTGGGAGCAGACCAGCGAAATAGATGTCGCGCCATTTCAGAAAACCGTTGCTGGTTCAAGCTTGACCCGACTCAGCGATGGTACACTTCTCCTTCCAATCAAAAGACGTGATGATCCGTTTTACGAAGGCACGAACCCAACGTATGTCTTTGTCTCCGACGATGATGGACACACCTTTTTAAACCGTTTCTTTTTGTCGGACTACGGCAATGAGGTCAATATTGCCGAACTTTTCCCCGGGCAGCTGCTTGGTGTTATCCGCTACCAACCGGGACCACCGGATCAGCCCCACACGAACAAAACAGTTTTCCTCGCGGACTCAAAGGACAACGGCGAAACGTGGACCGACCTGCGCCAATTGACGAGTGTACATGGCCAGTGCCACGGTGCTGGCGTTGGGCTTTCTAACAACCGTGCTGTTGTGGCGTACGATCACCGTTACCCAAGAGAACTTGGCAGTGGTCGCGCGATGATAAGCGATGACAATGGCAAAAATTGGCATGATGAAGTCTACTATCTCTGTCATGGGCATGTCGCAGGCTTCCCACGGCACATTAGTTTAGATGGTGAAGAGATATTAACTTTCATCGGCGCCTGTTACGGCGATGTGAGTAAATGGGAAAACGCCACAGGAAATTCGCACTTCTGCGTCATCCGGTGGCGACCGGTTTAGAGATTATCTCGGTCAGTGGGACGTGTGGATAGGTTCGTTTTCGGTGGAATATCCCATGAGATAAATCCGCAACGCGGGCAGCGCATCTCAAGTTCAACGAGGTTTCTGACCGCCCCTGTTTTTTCGGGTTTCCGTCGGGTTTGACATTGCGGACACCGAACAGCTCGGAAT
>CAZQIP010000049.1:0-1840 GCA_964593655.1 uncultured bacterium
GGTATAAACACCGTTGTGGTGTCCAAGGGTGATAATTAGTCCGTCGCCGACTTCATATTCGACAAAAGGACGCTCTCCGCCGCCAGCACCGCCGCCGCGGGTCTTTGTTCCAAGAATTGTGCCAGATGGGTCATCTCCAAAGTTAAAGAAATCTGAGGTGAACCCGTCTTGTTGCATGCTCGTGAGAAAGACCGGTTTGCTGGTATCAAACCCTTCAAAGACGGGATGGTTTTTGCCATCAGCGGTTGGTGCCACACCAATCTCTGGGGGTTCCTTGCCGAGGGGACCGAAAACTCGTGGGTCTCCGCCGTCTTCAACATCAAGTTCAAAGACATAGCGAAGTGCTAAGGCTGAGAGAAACACACCTCCGCCTGCTTCTGTATAGTCAAGGATTGCCTTCTTCGTTGCCTCGGCGAGGAACGGATCTGGCAGTGTGTTTGTCTCTGTATAGAACATCCATAGCACGGCGAACTGCTCCGGTTGCAATGCGGTGCCGCCGTCATTTTTGAAATTGCCGCTTTTGTCTACGAGGAGTGTCGTGGTTTTAAAGTTATCCTCCGCCCACGCGTAGGCGGCTTCTTCTACTTCACCGAGTTTGTTGCTGCCAGCGAGTAGCCCAACGGTTACATCTGCTGAGTCTGCTGGCACAATCATGTACGCTGCAACGAGAAGCGTTAGACATAGGCATCGTACTGTTAGCGAATGTTTCATTGTCTTGACTCCTTTGGTTTGGAAATTTGCGTTTGGTAAATAGATGATTGTCTATATATTAGCATGCATTGCGGACGAATGTCTAATGGGATTCAATTTGCCCAAATTCTGCTTTGATTTTAAGCATTTCTATGGTATGATATTGGACAAATATAGGGTTGTATCTATGCGAACCGCATTATAATTCATGAAATTGTACAACGGAGGAACATAAAATGTTCTACGCGTTAACACGTCTACGTATCGGGACGTTACAAGTCATCTTTGTCGTTGTGGCAATGGTAATAGCTTTTGCTGTTTCAACACAAGCTGACCTTAAGGACCCAACACTATCAGTCTACTATAATTTTGATGAGGATGGAGATACCGTCAAAGACGGTTCCATTCATGGTAACGACGGGACAATTGAAGGGAAATCCCAACGTGAAAAAGGTGTTTTCGGCAACGCCGTCGTTTTAGAGCCAAATACATGGGTGAACTTAAACGGACCGGAATTTGAAAACGCGCCCGTTGAAGGTTTCACCCTTGCTGTCTGGGTCAATCATAACGATTCACCCGAACCACAGAGCATCTTTGACGCGATTGGCACTGATCACGGGAGCGGTCTCTTCCACGTGGAAATCCGACCGGCTGGGTTCAGATGGTTCCATCGCGATGGTGCCCAAGCAGAGGTTTTCAATATCAACCCCGGCCCCGTTATCGACGGTGGGGAGTGGGTACATTTCACCGGCACCTACGATAGCAAGAGCGGGGACGTGAAAACCTACGTTGACGGGAAGATGACACACGAGGCGAAAGGTAAAGGTGAGCTTTCAGACAACTGGGGAGTCTCAGCAGCGATCGGACACCATAAGAACAGCCGATGGTTTGATGGGCTGATGGATGAGTTCTATATGTTCGGCCGTGCGTTATCCGAAGCTGAAATTAAAGAGGTAATGGATGGCGAATTTCTGTCGGTAGAACCGGCAAACAAGCTCGCCACAACTTGGGGCAGCATCAAATCAAGCCGCTAAAGTCTCTATTTTTATTCTGTAGTGAAACCTAAAAATATCAGGGCACTTCATGCCGCAACGGGCAATGAATTGCCCTACTACGAACGAGTATTTGTTAAAGGATAGGTGTCTACATA
>CAZQIP010000050.1:0-17162 GCA_964593655.1 uncultured bacterium
GGACCTTTAGTGTATGAAGATACTATTACAAGGACGTGTCGAAGGCGAACTTCTACAGAGGCTGGAAAGCATCATCGGTGATGAACACACCTATGTTGCGCCAGGTTCACGTGAGGAACTTATCGAGGAAGGCAAAGATGCTGATATCTTCTACGGATATTGCAGTGAGGACCTTTTCCCGCACTTTCCGAATATCAAATGGATTCAATCCTCCAGTGCTGGTATGGACCGACACATGTATCCCGCGCTCCGTGAGAGCGATGTTCTTCTGACAAACGCTGCGGGTTTATATGGCACACACGTCGCCGACCAAGCGTTCGCGCTCCTGCTCGGTTTGGCGCGCGGTATCCATGAATCCGTTCGGAATCAGGACAAGCACCAATGGGGTGGCGCAAGGACAATGCCGATGATCGAGATTGATGGGTTCAAGATCGGGATCGTCGGCATGGGCGGCATCGGGATGCAGATGGCGAAACGCGCAAAAGGGTTCGATATGTACGTTATCGGTGTCGATGCCTATCGCACCGATAAACCGGATAACGTTGATGAATTGGTGCCGATGGATCAACTCTCAAACGTGATGAGTCAAGTGGATGTTGTCATGATTGCGTGTCCGTTGACGGAAGAGACACGAGGACTCATCAATAAGGACAACCTATCCGTGATGCAACCGACAGCGTTTTTTATCAACATTGCCCGCGGTCCGATTGTCAACGAACCCGATCTGGTTGAGATTTTGGAGGCCGGTAAAATCGCTGCGGCTGGCTTAGATGTCACCGAGGTCGAGCCTCTCCAAGAAGACAGCCCGTTGTGGGATTTTGACAACGTTATCATTTCACCGCATTCTGCTGGTGGTTCACAGCACCGCGCCCGCCGTATCACCGAGTTCTTCTTGGATAACTTGGAACGGTATCTGAACGGCGAAGAACTGAAGAACGTTGTGAACAAGCAACTTGGTTTTTAGTATAAATATCTTTTTCCAATAGCCTCGGTCTCATGACCGAGGCACTATTTTTACTATGATCGAATACAAAAGTTATACCGGAATTAATAAACCCATGGATGTATTGGCTGAAAGATTAGACGCGAAATTACGCGAATGGGAACCGAATATTGCAGCGGAGGTCAGGGAACGAATTTCGGAGATCATTGATCTTGCAGACCGAGATGCATTGGATATAATACGATCGCGTGCTGTAGAACAGGAAGTTTTGGATCTACTTGATGAACCCGTATCTTAGTGAGATTTGGCTATATGAGAAGGTTTGGCACGCAGGGACCTGTGAACCCTGAACAGCATTACGTTGTCCCCCGCACGGAAGAACTCACAGAGTTCATCAAGCGCGTCAAAGAGGGACGTTATATTGTCATCTTCGCGCCTCGGCAGACAGGCAAAACGACCTTTTTTTATGCTGCTATGGATATCCTCGCCACTGAGGAACCAAATTACCTCCCTATTCACTTGGATTTTGAGGCGTATAAAAACCTTGCCCCTTCCGACTTTTACAGTAATCTCACTGAAGATCTTCGCGAGGAAATCGAGAACCTTTACCATAAACGTGGAGAAGGATTTGACGAAACCTTAAAGCAGTTTTTAGACAATACACAGATAACCACCCATTTGTCAATGATGGAGTTCTTTGAACAACTTCAGGAACTTTTGAAATATGCCAAGGTTGCCCTTATTATCGACGAGTTTGATGGTATCCCCCGATCCGCGCTGAAGGGTTTTCTACACACGTTTCGACATATTTATATCTCTCACGCCACGCCTCAATGTCCGCACAGCCTTGGCATTGTGGGTGTCAAAAACATCACACAACTTAACTACGATCACTCCGTCTCCCCGTTCAATATCCAAGATGCATTCGGTTTGGCTAATTTTACGCTTGCCCAGGTGCAAGAACTTTTTGGACAATACACCGCCGAGGTTGGACAATCTTTTGCCCCGGAAGTCATTGAAGCCATCCACAAACAGACAGGCGGACAACCTTTCCTTGTCAACCGATTTGCGCAGATACTCACAGAGGAAATGGACATTCCAAAAACCGAAACGATTACGTTAGCACATTTTTCACAGGCGCATATAAAACTTTCGGACGAACGGAACACTAACATTGAACATCTCTTGACCAATATCCGTAAAGATCGACGCTTTGAAACCACACTCATGCAAATCGTCTCTTATGAGAACAGCGTGCCATTTAACCCTGATAATGACATTATCAATGAACTCGCCACGTATAGGGTCATCACGAAAGGGGCTGACAGAAGATGCGAGATTGTCAATCCGATTTACCTGTACTGCATTGTCCAAGCATTCAAACCGATAGTCAACGGATTGGAGCGCGACTACTTCCCCGAAGATACTGATGGATTTCAATACCTCACCGACACCGGACAGATTCAGATGGAACAGCTCTTGGATAACTTCCGGGACTTTATCGCCCGCGCAGGGTTCAGAATTCTGCAAGTCCCTGAAACACCGCAAGAATTTATCGGACAGCATCTCCTCTTTGCCTACCTTGATCAGTTCGTTGTTAGTGTAAACGGGGCAATGTATATGGAAGTTCCAACCGGACGCGGCAGGATGGATCTGATCATCCTTCACAACCAGAGAAAATATGTCGTTGAAACAAAAATATGGCGAAGCGACCGGTCCTATACCCAAGGGAAGCAGCAACTCGCGGCGTATCTATCAACAGAAGGTGTAACAGAGGGTTACTACGTGGTGTTCGATCATAGAGAGGCACCGGAACCGCGTACAGAAACAGAAGCAATAGACGGATTGACGATTCGGAGCTACGTCATTCCTGTGGTGCAAGAACGTCCTTCAAGGGAACGTTTTGGTTAGGGCCCCTTAAACAGTGGTTCACACCTACGAATCTTCAGGTTCAATCCGCACGGCGCAGAATTTTAACTCTGGTTGCTTAGAAACGGGATCAAACGCAGGATTCGTCACATAATTCGCATTCGTTTCTGCATGGAAGAGATCTCCCCAATGGAACGGCGTGAAGAGCAACCCACGACGAATCGCCTCTGTGACACGTGCCTTTGCATAACACCTCCCACGTCTGCCCACAAGATAGATCCACTCACCGTCCTGAACATCGTTCTCCACAGCATCGTCCGGATGGATTTCCACAAAGGGTTCTGGGTCCTTACGAACCAGCTGCGGCACCTTGCCCGTCCGCGTGCGTGTATGCCACTGGCTCTCAATCCGTCCCGTCGTCAAACCGAACGGGAACTCCTCGTTTACATTTTCATCGGGTGGCTGATAGACCGGCGTTTTGAATTGTGCCTTCCCGGAATCGGTAAAAAACTTTGTGCGGACGTATCGGCGCGCCGTGCCGGGATGCCGTGGATGCGGACAGGGCCAGCGCAGTGACGTTTTCGCGAGGCGTTCATTCGTCATCCCGAACTGATCGCACGGCGTGCCTGCTGTTAACATGCGATATTCGTCCCATATCTCTTCAGGGGTATAGAAATCGAAATTCCGCTTGAACCCCATTGCCCTTGCAACCTGTGTGAATATCCACCAATCCGGCTTCGCTTCACCCGGTGGGGTCAGGAATTGATCGCTTCGGACGACGAGCCGTTCACTGTTTGTCATTGTGCCTTGCTTCTCACCCCATTGTGCCGCGGGGAGCAGTACATCCGCATATTCCGCTGTCTCCGTCGGATAATAGCAATCCTGCACGATGACCAAATCCGCACGACGGAGTCCTTCTTGCGATACTTTTGTATCGGGCATGCTGACGGCTGGATTGGTGCAGGCGATCCAGAGTGCGCGAACTTTTCCCTCGGCTGCTGCTTCAAACATCGGCACCGCTGTCAACCCCGGATTCGGGTCAATGCTCCCCGGTGGTACACGCCACGCGCCTTCCAAATAAGCACGATGCATATCATTGGTGACGACGCGATAGCCGGGCAGCTGGTGAGATAGATAACCGACTTCTCTGCCACCCATCGCATTCGGTTGTCCGGTCAACGAAAAAGGACCAGCACCTCTGATGCCAACTTCACCCAACTGTAAATGCAGATTGATGAGGGCAACATTTTTGTCAACGCCGCTTGTGCTCTGATTGGTGCCTTGACAGTAAAAACTGAGCAACCGACTCGGTTTAGAGAGGTATTCAACGATCTCGTCAATACGTGCGGGGTGAATATCGCAGGCAGTGAAAAGTGCGTTTTCGTCTAAGCTGTCCAAATGGTTCTCATACGCACTGAAGTTCTCTGTGCTCCTGCGGACGAAGCGTCTATTGGTCCGTCCGATCGCAAGGAGGCGTTTGGCGATGAGTTGAAGGAACGCGACATCGCTCCCCGGTGCAAGCGGTACATGGATATCCGAGAAGTCAGCTGTCTTCGTGCGGCGCGGGTCTACGGCGATAATCCGTGTATTGGGTTCAACTGCCCGCCGTTTCCGAATCATCTGGAAAAGGACAGGGTGGTTCACCGCCATATTCGCACCGATAATCAGAAAAACATCGGCATGCTGGATATCGTCATAGCAGGTCGGCGGACCGTCTGAACCGAACGCCTGCATGTAACCGACCACCGCAGATGACATACAGAGCCGACTATTTGTGTCCACGTTATTCGTGCGGAGGAATCCTTTGAACAATTTGTTGAAAACGTAGGAAGTCTCCGTATCCAATTGTCCAGAGCCATAAAGCGCGATAGAATCCTTGCCGTGCGCTAACTGGATTTCGTGGAGCCGATTTGCAGTGAAAGCGATAGCCTCGTCCCACGACACCTCGCGCGGCGGTTCACCCCGGCGATCCCGAATCATGGGATACGCGAGTCTACCGTCATGATTTTGAAAAACCTGTTTGAGGTGTGCGCCTTTTGGACAGAGCATTCCGTAATTTGGAGCGACATCGTCGTCCGCTGAGATCCTTGTAATTTTGTTATCGCGGACGGTTGCGCGAACAACGCAACCGACCCCACAGTAAGGGCATACCGCTTTTCCTGTTGAATTCTGCATATTTTTAACTATTAAGTCTCTTCTCCGATTTTTCCGTTTTGACCAACAACCCGTGCCTTTCTCTATTACATTCGGAGTCGAGTTGTTGGTCAAAAAATCGGGTTTTTGATCAGTTCGATGGATATTGGTTACGAAACGAATTAATTTGATCAGAGCCATAGACAGACGCGAGACCTGCCCAAACATCGAATAGGACTTACGCAATTCATCAATCATCCCTTTAAAACATCGGGGTTACAAACCCCTCCTACAAGTTGAGGAAGAATTACGATAAAACTCCTTCGGTTTTCAGACGTTGTCTCTCTGCGAGTGCTGCATCAAATGCCTTCTTTTCTGCGGCTTGGACTGCAGGCGAGAATCTCACCAATACGGTACCAACTGAAGCGACTGCGACCATTATGCCGAGATATAGCAAGCCTTGTTGCATCGTGATACTCTCGGAACGGAACAGGAACCCCGCCGCAACGGCACCCGCGTTTCCACCCGCGCCGACGATCCCGGCAACCGCGCCCAACGCTTTTCTATTGATAAACGGGACGATTCCAAACGTCGCGCCTTCTGACATCTGCACGAAGAGACTGAAGACAATCATCGTTCCAACGGCAAGCACGAGTACCGCCATTTGTGAAAACACCATCAACAGGACCCCTTCACCCAACAGCACAACGAAGAGAAACATGACACGCCCGCGGAGCCCCATCCTTTTCGCAAAGAAATCGGAGAAAAACCCACCGACGCTTCGTGCAAAAATGTTCATTAAACCGAACAAACCAGCGATAAGCCCGGCTGTCTTGACATCCAACTGAAACTGATCGTGATAGTAAAGCGCGGCGACGTTGTTAATAGTTAATTCCACACCGAAACAGGCGGCATAAATGACGAAAAGTGCCCACACACGGTAGTCTTTAATCGCCAGCATGAAAGATGCCATGCCTTTGCCTTCCGAAGGCTCAAGTTCACCGCGTTCACGGAGTTCTTTATAGTTTCCGTCCGGTGCATCTTGGGTCAAGAAGTAATAGGCAAACCCAGTGATAAACAGCGCGACCCCTGGAACAATCATTGCGAGCCGCCAGCCGAGGAATTCGTTGACACCGAGACTGAGAACAGCCGTAAAGATCAACGGCATGACCATCTGGGTAACACCACCGCCGAGGTTCCCCCATCCTGCTGTCGTCGCATTTGCTGTACCGACAACATTCGGAGCAAACATCACCGACGTGTGATACTGCGTGATAACGAACGACGCACCGATTGCACCGATTGCCAACCGAAAGAGTAGAAACGTTTCGTAATTCTGTGCGAGTCCGATCCCCATGACGGGCAGCGAACCAAGAATCAGGAGCCATGTATACGCCTTCCGAGAGCCGATCTTGTCGCAGAGCGGTCCGATCAAGACGCGCACCAGCACTGTAATCGCAACGGAGGCGATAATCGTATTACCGATCTGTGTTTTTGTTAACATTAGGTCTTCGCGCACAATCGCCATAAGAGGGGCAATCCCAAACCAACCGAAAAATGCGAGGAAGAAGGCGAACCACGTGGTATGGAAGGTACGCATCTGGACCGTTTTTAAGCTAAAAAGTTTTATCTGTGTCGCTTTATTTTTTATATCCATAGTTTTATATTTCCTTGCGGATAAGTTTCATTGATTGGTAACTTGACCGTTTTCGTTTTCGAGTCGCTTTGAACGTTGTTCACAGCTAATCCTATTTTTCGACATTCGGCAAAAGCGATATTACCGCCGCGAAAGGTAAGGGACGAGTCCTTCAAGCACTTGCGGCAAATCGTCGCAAGGCACATTTTCCAATACTTTGGGCGCGACTTTCGGATTCGCACCTGCATCTCCCTTGAGGAACACGTCCACGGCATCGGTAACAACACCGTCAATCTTAATTCTCTTACCGAGCAGTCCAATGTCTGCAGCAGCATGGTTGCCACACCCGTTTGGACAGCCAGACCAGTGTATCGTCAACGGCTTGGTATTGCCGAGTTTTGCTTCCAGATGCTGGATCGCCTCCATCGCGCGTTCTTTCGTCTCAATCAGTGAAAAGTGGCAGTAGTCGATTCCGGTGCAACTCACCATGCCGCGCATGACCTCCGAAGGATCATAGCGGAGTTCCTGTAGGAGCGGTTCGGCGGTTAAGGCACCGATCTTTGTGTCCGGTACATTTGTGATAATCAGATTCTGCCCTTGGGTGAGGCGGATGTCGCCGTTCCCGTATACATCTGCAAGGCGAGCGACTTCAAAAAGCTGCGTCGTTGTGATGCGCCCGACAGGTACAACAAGTCCGACGTAGTTGAGATGTGGTGCTTTCTGTGAGAAGATACCGGTGTGGTCGGTTTTCTTCTCCCCGCGCGCATCTTTACCGGCTGTTAGGAGCGGCTGTTTTCTGTGCCGACGGCTTTCTAATTCTGCTCGGAATTTTTCTACGCCCCAATCGGCAATCAGGAAAGCAAGGCGAGATTTATTGCGAGCCGTCCGAGGGCCGTGATCTCGAAAAATTAGCGTAATGTCGCCACACAAAACCGAGGCTTCTTCAGGAATAACAAACACATCCAGTGCTTGCGCGGGCGTGTACCCACCAGACCCCATCTTTCCACCGACAGCGACGTTAAAGCCTTTCACCACCTGCCCATCAATCTCCTTTACCGCGGGGGTCAGCGCGATGTCCTGTGAGGCAGAATGCGTACAGTTATCCAAACACCCCGTGATGCCGACATTAAATTTGCGTGGAATATCGGTAAATTCTTTATTGCCGACAATGAGTCTTGTGAATTCTCTGCCGACGTGCGAAGCATCAAACAACTCGTTGGGCGTCAACCCAGCAACGGGACACCCGATTACGCCGCGAATATTATCGAAACCTGTTTGGAGTGAACCTAAACCGACCGCCTCAAGCCGATTCCAGATGTGCTGGACATTCTCAATAGCGAAGCCGCGGAGCTGTATCTGCTGACGCGTTGTGAGATCCACAAATCCGGGTCCGTGTGCTTCGGAGATTTCAGCGATGGCGCGGAACTGCTCGGCGTTGCTAAAACCGCTGGACATGCGGAGCCGCATCATAAATGCGCCAGGTGTCTGTTTCCGGTAGAAGACACCCACCCATTTGAGTCGGTCGCGTTCGTTTGCCGGGATTGATTCCCAACCATCCCGAATGTAGTTCGGAATGTCGTTGATGACTTCAAGCCCGTTTTTTTCCCGCTTGAGGACTTCGGCAGCGTTTATTTTGGACTTCCGTTTTTTGGCACCCGCTGTTGGTGCTGAACGGACTTTTCGGCGTTCAAGAATAGTTTTCTTTTTTGATTCATTCACCTTTGAATCTCCTTGGAATGGCTATCAGTTTTCGGTTAATAGCCTGTGGCAGTCGCTTTTTGGGTTCCTACCACCGATAGTCTCTAACCGATAACTCATAAAAAAAGGCATCTATCAGCGAGTATAAACTCAGCCAGATAGACGCCTGTGTCTGGTCCCGAACCACCATTGGTTGGGGTTGTCGTTATTATCTATATCGCCTGTCCAATGGCGTAAGATCCATCAGTCATACTGGACAGCATCAGCAATTTTAATGTGCACGCCCTGTTCACCCTTGAACATACGCACACTGAAAAAAGAAATGGATATATCCACCTATAATTTATTTGTCAATACTTCTGCAACCGACAAAATATCCTGTGAGACTTCTGCAAGCCGCTTTCGGCGATTCATCGCCATTTTTCGCAAAATTTGATACGCCTGCGCTTCGTTACAGCCGCGTTGCTGGGCAACAAGTTCCTTTGCGCGTTCAATGATTTTGCGTTCAGCAAGGTTTATCTTTGTCTTTTCAAGTTCTTCTTGCAATGCCCGGAATTCATAAAATCGGGCGATGGCTGCTTCAATGATCGTTTTCACTCTGGCACCGGTGAGTTTGCCGACTGCATACGCCGATACGCCAGCACGCGTCGCCGCCTGAATCGTCTCCGAGCGTTCATCGCGTGAAAACATAACCATCGGACACGGATATTCCGCATGCAGCGCCGCCACCCAATCGAGGATCGCGTGTCCCGGAAAATCGACACCGATTAGTATGATGTCTGGCTTTATGCGTGAGACTCGATCCGCCAAGCCTTCCTGTAGCCGCAAAGGGACAGCGACATCATACCGACTCGCTTCCAGGATTTGGACTAACGAAGTCGCACGCTCTGGATTGTTATCAATGATTAAAACGCTCGGTGTTGTGGTGCCTGCTCCCATCTTCAACCCTTTCCGAAGTTAATTCCGCGTAAACATGCCGAAACGACGCGGAATGTTAACCTTACATATCAGCATTAGCAAGAACCTTGCCAAAAATCCGAATGACTGATTTTCGTAGGGTGCATAAGACCTCTGCAAACGAAAACGCCACGAGGTACCCGCGACGTGTCAATTTTTTGCCTATTTTTTTAGCAGAATTTACGCGCTTTTTCCTATTTTTTGGGCAATACGGAAAAAGGAGATTGGAAGGTTGGCACCGGAAAAGACCGGAAATGGGATTACAACACTTTTCACGCGTTCACGCATCGGACACTATAGATAGAGACTTGGTTAGTCCTTCCGTCCAACTTAACAGGGTAATCAGATTTCCGATAGGTGAAACCGCTGGCATTGAGCAGTTTGAAAAATCCGATAGCGTTTTTTCGGTTCGGCTCGGAAAAGAGGGCGATACCGTTTGGCATCAGATACTCCTGAAGTAACGTCAGAATCGGTTGCCAGTGGTGTTCTTCATAGATGACATCTGCGGCGAGAATACAGTGGAATTTGCGGTTGAAGCAGGGCGTATTCCAATCCATCTGAACGAAATCGGCACTTTCTTCAACGCCGTTTTGCTCCGCGTTGTGTTGCGCGAAGCGGAGTGCATCCCGTTCTGCGTCCGTGAAAACGACCCTCGCGCCCACGCGACAGGCGACAATGCCTGTGAGTCCAAACCCGCACCCGATCTCAAGGGTCTGTGCCGCTCTGAGTTGTGCGCCAAGTGTCTCTACATGGCGCGCAAGACCGATAGAAGATTCCCAGAGATAGGTCCAGTAAGGGAGATAGAGTTTGCCTTCGCTGTCCTCTCGACTGAGCCGATCCAGGTACCAATCGGGTTCTTCTATAAGTGTGAGTTGTACCCGACCGGTCTTCAACTTAACGATGGTACTTGTGAGCGGGTAGTCTCGTAATTGGGTGTCCATTTCCTTTAGGATAGGGATGAATCGCTATGTTTGTCTGAATCGCGGGTTTTGACAGAATCATTGCGAATTACCTCAGCACGTTTTATGCTTGTGCTAATGCATTTTTCAGTTGTTCAACTGCATCAATGGCATCTTCAAGTTCTTTTCTGTAGATGTTTGCAAAGGTGGCATGGCTGAGTTCGTTTAGGATAAATTTTCGCGCACGTTCAATAGCGTCAACAATCCTTAAATCTAAAACAAGGCCCCCAGCTGCGTCCGTTTCCATTTTTACGGGAACCCAAAAGTCCTCGCTTTTCAGGTCTCTCGGATTCTCGCGATACTTAATAGCGAGATCCTTTTTCTCACAATACTGCTTGATTGCTGCTTCAAAAGCGGTACGAACGTAAACTGCACAAGCCTTGTAGTCATTGTCGTTAAAATGTTCCGTCGCTTTTTCCAAGTAAGGCGCATCTTCTTTGCATACCGGTATTTCGTATGCGTCGGTTGCCTTGAAATAGAATTCGGTGTATTTCCAATTCTTTTCATCTGTCCGTTGTTTAACAATCTCGTACCATGTCTTATCGTAAGTCATCAGAAAGATTTGGTAATCTTTGAAATCCTTCTCAAGGATATCCAGCACTGGAAAGCGGTTAGACATATCTAAACCTATCAGGACATCATCCAATGCAAGAATTTTCAGGCCAATTTTGGGGTCTGGTAAACACAAGATTGATGAAAGGTAGATGGCAATAGCGATTGCTGACAACTTCGCTTCATTGAGTAAAAGGTAACGATCAGAGATGTCTTCGTCAAAGAATTTGACGTTTAATAGAATCTGCTGGTTCTCAAGCGTTTTGTTTGTTTGATCATACGCAACGCCTTGAAAATCCAAATCAAGATCAACTTTGTATCCGAACTCGCCAAGAATATCACGTACCTTCGGTCGTAGTTCTGCTAATCTATTGAATAATTCATCATTAAAAGCTTCTACTCGTTGTTCAAGGGCTGCAATTTTGTTTTTTGCATCTCTACGAGGGTAGGTTCCCTGTATATCACTCCAATAATCAGCAAGGGTTCGATCTGTCTCCGGATTAAGCGTATTGGCTAAAAGCGTTTTAACTAACAAATCGAATATATTTACAGATTCGCCTTCAGGTTGGAGATAATGCACTCCCAAGAGGTCTTTATAGTCAAGAAATCCGCTTGCTTCCGATGTTTCAATAACCAAATTGTTGTTCGTCTCAACGTCTTTGGACCATTCATAGACTTCTTGCTTTAGGGGTTGTGCTGAACGGAAATGAAGTTTGATATAACCAGGCTCTTGAATAAAAAGGTTTTGATGTTTCTCAAAACCAGTACTTTTGACTTCACCATCAACTGTGTCAATACCGGATTGAAAAAAGGACTTCAATGCAAGATATAGGGATGATTTGCCGCTCCCGTTTTCTCCATAAACTAATAAATTCTTTCCCGCATTGTGAAGGTTAATGTGATAATCTTTCGGGAAAGCTCTGAAGTTTTTGATCTCTATCTTGGTTATTTTCAAATTTTACCCTCAATAATACGAACAGCTTTTACGCTACTAAGATAGTAGAGATTACGCATGACAAGATGTGTCCTTTCATATAGCAGTTCAAAAATGCTTCGCAACATCTCCATTTTATCCCCCTTTATCTCTTCAATTGGCGGTAACTTTTCATTTAACAACGGTTGCAGGAAATGTTTGTCACTTTGATGCAGTTCCTCAGTCAGATATATCTCATAGACCAATCCATCAATAATCCTCTCAAAATATCTGAGCATTATACGGTCACGGGCATGTTTCAAATCCTTGCTGTTTATCGTCGGCTGCTGCTGAAGGAAGATCAAATAATCAACAAGTTTGGTGATCACTGCTTTCTCTGTTGACGTAACATCAGGAATCGGAATCTGTTGGATATACCCACTACGTGCCCGGAGATAATCGATCGTCAACTGTTTAGATGTCTGTGAATAAAACCATTCCACAGTTCGGGAATTGAGGAGACCACAGAGCCACGTTTCCTCAGTTGGAATAAGGTAGGCGGTTTTGCCATAATAATAACCGGCAGTATCAACTGCGAAAGTTTGGTGGTTATAGGTATCTGGACAGACGAGTTTCGGTCCCGCAAAACGTTCCATATCGCCGAGAGATACCGGCAGCTCATACCACTCCTGCTTGCCTTTTCGTTTGCTCAGAGTTTCTTGATATTTTTCTAAGTGCTTTAGGATTGCCGGATAGTCGTTTATCGCAATGCCACGGTGGCTAAAGATGAGCCATTGTTGAGGTGTGTCAACATGCCAACGCCTTAAGTCTTGTCCGTGTAAAAACGGTTTCAGAATATCGGCAGATGAAGGATGTGCCGCAATGAATTTGTCCCGGGTCGCCCTGTCTATGACGAACACTTCAGTGGGTGCCGTGTTGATGCCGAAAGCGGGTTTTGATTTGACGTACTCACCTAACGGCGTACCAGCGTTGCGAAGTTGGGCGCGTAAATTCACGACGTTTGGCGATTCAAGGGATTTGCCGTCGGCATCCAATACTTTTTGGGTCTTCGGATAGCGATCTCGCCTGCGTTGTGTCAATAAAAGTGCGATGTCTTCTGGCAATTTAACACGATGTCGCTGTTCATAGGTTTCAACGTTTTTATAATCGTTACGGAATGAAGCGATGATATCCATACCCATTTCCTTGGCAGTAATCAGGTCTGCTTTGGCTTTGTCCCATTCTTGCAAGTGTAACCGGACTACCCCGCGATTGTAATAGGTTATATCACGATTGGGATTTAGTTCTATCGCTTTGGTATAGTCTTTAATAGCAAAGTCAATCTCATCTTTTTTGCCATAAGCTACCCCACGGTTATTGTAGGCACTAGCGAGATCTGGCTTCAGTTCTATTGCTTTAGTATGGTCTTCAATGGCCCGGTCATAATCGCTTATATTGCTATAAGCATTACCGCGATTGATGTAGGCACTAGCGAGATCTGGCTTCAGTTCTATTGCTTTAGTATAGTCTTTGATGGCACGGTCATAATCGCCTATATCACTATAAACACTACCGCGATTATAATAAGTTATATCGCTATTTGGATTTAGTTCTATTGCCTTATTGTAGTCTTTGATAGCGTGCTTATAATTGCCTTTTTTACTGTAAGCCATCCCTCGATTGTGATACGCGTCAACGAAATATAGTTTCAGTTCTATTGCTTTGGTAGAGTCTTTTATTGCAAGATCGTAGTTGCCTTTTCTTTCATAAGCAATCCCACGATTATGATATATCTCCGCGCTATTTGGATTTAGTTCTATTGCTTTGGTATAGTTTTCGATGGCCCGGTCATAATCGCCTTTTTCACTGTGGATGCTGCCACAATTGTTATAAGCTCCAGCATGCCTAGGATTGATTTGTATTGTTTTGTTGTAGTTTTTGATAGCAAGACTATGTTCGTCTTTTACGTTATGGACAATCCCACGATTGTAATAGGCATCGGCGTAATTAGGTTTGAGTTCTATCGCTTTATCATAATCTGAAATGGCAAGATCATACATGCGTTTTGCCCTGTAGGCATTACCGCGATTATTATAGGCATCGGCGTAATTAGGTTTAAGTTCTATCGCTTTATCATAATCTGAAATGGCAAGATCATGTTCGCCCTTCTCATCATAAGCCACCCCGCGATTGCTATAGGTTAAGGCATAATCAGGGTGCAACTGGATCGCTTTGTTGCAGTTTTCAATAGCAAGGTCGTGTTTACCCTCTTTAATATAAGCAGCACCGCGATTAATATAGGCATCCGCATTATCTGGATTGAGATCAATAACATGTGAGTAGGCTTCTATTGCCATGCTAATTTGATTCAGCATCAGCCGGAAGTTACCCTGTTGGAAAACCCATTCAGTTAGTCGTTTGTTCTGAGCACTTTCAAGTGAGGATTTCGTCTTGGTCAGCATTTGGTCAACTGCTTTCCGAATACCATCTACCACATTTTGCCAACCTTCACTCTCATCGTCCCATTTTGTAAGAGGTTTACCTTTGTGAGGCAGAACTTCAAAACCGCTGACTTGATGATTTAGCCAATCGCAATGCTCAAGGATAATTGGGATAACCCGCATTTCTTGCTTTATTGCTTCTGCTAATTCCTTGTTGCAGTTTTTAGAGGCAAGACTCGCAGCGGAGACGAGGTAGAGAAGCAAATCCGAACCAGCAACCTTTTTGAGGAGGTCTTTTTGAAGTGCTCCGTCTCCAGGCGTGAGTTGACCATCATCCCAAGTTACTAACTCGTTTTGCTGCTCCATTACGGCAAGGCGTTTTCGTAATTCGTTTTTTGCCGCTGTGTCCTCATGTGAATAGGTAATGAACCCCTTTAACGGTTTGCTCACTGGCTTTTCTCCATAATCCTAATTTCTTTAGAATAAATCTGTAATTGTCTGAATCGCGGATTTTCGCGGATTTCACGGATGACGCGGATTGATTTTGCTTATTTTTAAGTGCTGCCTTCAGCAATTTGTTCTATCAATTCGCTCGGATGAATGGATAGGTACCCTCTCACTTCCAGATTCATCCGATCAATTTCGGCAAGAAATCCACCCGCGGAGAGGCGATGGTTTTGTGGATTAGTTTCAACCTCTCGGAGTTTTTCAATCTGTTTTTGAAAGGGCCTGATGCGTCTTAGGGTTGCTTCAAGTTCCTGAGCATTCTGAACCATTACAAATTTCACCCTTTCGCTCCAGCGGAACGGTATGTCTATAGCACAAGAATGCCCTTAAGTCTCCCACTCCAGCGGAGCAGTATGTGTAATGAAGAACTAAAGTTTACGGGCATATCAACACACGTTTATTACAAAATCCATGATTGTATACGCGCAGCAATTTCCTCAATATCGGTGATGGTTCCATCCGCAATCTTAAAACCGAGTTCAATAATCGAATCATCAATATTGAGGCGACGGGAGTAACCGTTCAATTCTAAAAACCGGAGTGCATATGTTAGGCCAACACGCTTATTCCCATCCAAAAATATATGGCCTGTAATGATGTGATGCGCATATACCGCAGCTTTTTGAAATAAATTCGGAAACAACTCTGTGTCACCAAATTTTGCACTAACTGCTTCAACCAAATAGTGTAACTGATCTTCATTTAAGAATTGGTAGTCCCCGACATGTCCCTCGGCAACCTCCAGACGGCAACCTCCAGAATCTCCACAATTGTCAAATATCTCATAAGTTACCGAGGGTTTTCCATGCACGATCATAGTCTCGTAGTATTTCATCTATAGCTGTGGTGTTGTTTATTCCGATGTCGCTGGCAGTTTTCATATCCGATTTCGCTTTTTCCTCTTCTCCGAGGTATAACCACGCCCTGCTGCGACGGTAATAGGCATCGGCATTATAGGGATCGATTTCTATCGCTTTGGTATAATCTTCAACGGCATGCTTATAATCCTCTTTCATACGGTAGACCAGTCCGCGATTGTAATATGCTTCAACATAATCGGGTTTGAGTGCTATCGCTTTATTAAAGTCCTTGATAGCCGTGTCAAACTCGCCTTTCCTACCATAAGTAACACCACGATTGTAGTATGGCACGGCATCATCAGGCTTGAACTCTATTGCTTGGTCATAGTCTTCTATTGCTTGATCATACTCACCTTTGTAATGGTAAGCTACACCCCGATTTATACACGCTTCAGAATATTTTGGATTCAGTTCTATTGCTATGTTATAATCCTTGATTGCCCGATCAAAATCAAGCATGTTCCCATAAACAAGTCCACGATTGTTATATGCGCTGGCATCGCGTGGGTTTAATTCAATTGCCTTTGTGAAATCTTTGATAGCTTTCGCATGTTCATCCTTACTGCCGTAAGCAGCCCCACGATTAGTATAAATAGTCGAATGACGTGAATCGTCAGGAGTTTCCGAAGCTAGGACCAGTTTAATGGCCTTGTTATAGTCTTCAATTGCCTTTTCATGGTTACCTTTGCAGTAGTAAGTAATTCCACGATTACAGTAGGATCCTATATATCCAGGATCTTGTTCTATCGCTTTATTAAAGTAGGAGATAGCAAGATCGTAATGTCCATTTTCAGCATGATTAATGCCTTGGTCATTGTATACCTCAACACTATCCTGCTTGTGAGATAGTGTTTTATTAGCGTAAATAAAATTGGAGTCGTAAGAGGCATTAACAAGTTCTTGATTTAGTCCTTGCATAACTTTTTCTCCTGCACAATTCGTATTCCTTGATAGTAATGATAACACAACCAACTCCACATATCAACCGAAATTTCCTATTTCCGCTTCAAACTCCGCGCCTTCCGTAACCGAGATTCCACCAGATTGACAACCGCTTCGGACACACCATCCCGTTCACCTTGTGTGAGATCGAGGGCATCAAAGATGATTGTGTCAAGGTCAGACCATTCAGATTCAGAATTAGCAAATTTTCGGGGAGATAAATTTGATGACAGGCTTCAGAAACGCCTCCTCAATGCCCCACTCTTGAATCCGTTCAGCGTCAAGATAGAAAAACTCATTAGCACCGGTTGTGAACCCTCGCCGCACGTCCGCAACGTTCCCGAGGCGTACCAGTTTATCGTTCCCTTTCTCCAGAAGCGTCCAATAGATGTCGGGGGCGCGGAGGTATTTACTGCCCCACTTGTCACCGGCGTATCTGTTTTCACGCGTGCCGGCTTGTGCTAACTCGGTATAGGTCCGCGTCCGCTCTCGACGGTTCTCTATATCTGGGTCGCCGATGAACGTTTTGAAGGTCAGAAAACGGAGGTGGGAATCTACATCGGGTGTGCCGTTGTGGAGGATACTTACAATCGTATTGATGTCGGCACTCTCAAATTCACGTTCCGCTTCACTATGGCAGATAACTGCACTTGCTGTGTTGTCCAATAGATACTTCTGTAACGGCGCGCCGTAGTTGACATCCAGCCAACTGTTGGAACAGATAAAGGTATGGATGCCGTTTGTATTCAGCA
>CAZQIP010000051.1:0-10254 GCA_964593655.1 uncultured bacterium
TTACATGTTTTGTGAAATCGGTTCACAAACCGTTGCTGTAAGGAGGTATTTTATCATAAACCTACTAAGTTTCTCACACTTTTAACAACAAAAACCTTTCACCACAAACCTTCAGAAAAAAATGGGGGCAAGTGACGAAAATTGTCCATCTCTTTAGTCCAGTGGGGATAGCATGTTTATAGAATGTCTGAATCACGAATTCTCTCGGATTAGAAGAGGTATTGTATCCAGATCATCTTAGCCTCAGGGACTTGGGTATTTCTGCGGATTTCTTCAAAATGTGTATAGAAACGCTTCTGCTCACACCTCTTTAGCCCCAGCGGGACGACAGGTGTGTAGTTCCGAGTGGATATCGGTTTCCCTTTGGATAAAAATATTTACTCCACGTAGATTTGCTCTCATTTTGAAGTCGTACACAGGGGTGTGTAAAGTTTTTGTCATAACATTAATTTTTGGGATAGGAGAGGTTTATTTACATAACAAGCCGAAGAAAGTGCGAAAGAACGGGCGAATCTTTTTCTATAGATATATTGCTCCGCTGGAGCAAAGAGGTCTCTTTAGAGATAAAGGAAACCTCTTCACGCCAGAGGCGTGATATGTCTGTAGAAAACCGGATGCCAAAGTTTCCGCACTCCAGCGGAGTGCTATGTGTGTTGACGAGGGGTCTGTCGGGGTAAAAATCGCCTCTATAAGGGAACGCTGCCAAAATATTTACACACCCACACCCCAGATTTAATTTGACGTATAAATCGAATTCACGTATAATTAGGAATATAGAGACATATTCATTCATTTATCCTACACTCCGCACTTCTGGTTTCCGGTTTTTGGTATTTATTTTTTTACCCCGCGTGATCCCAACGTTCAGTAAGCAATTTTAGGTGAATTGGAGAAACAGACAAGGGCAAAATGGAATCTTAATTCCGGCTCTAAATTTTACTTATCCTGTACGGATCCTTTCGTGACGCGGGTTTGTCCTAAAAGTACTAAAATGTGTCAAAATAAGTGCGGAATGTAGGATTTATAAAGATATAGTGAAATTATGTCTTGATTAAGATTTTTAACAATTAATCAGTATTTTGCTTAGGTGGCAACTTGGGGTATCAACTATGGTAAAATATACAATTACATCAGAAAATTGGCGAGGTTAGGAAACCTCGCCAGCGAGTGGTGGATTTTCGCTTCTATTGAAATGTAAACTTATTTTCATAATTCACCATAATAGGAGAGATATCTTGATTCTAACTCCTAAAATGCTTTCCCTTGTATCAGATTATAATCACAACCAAATTACCCCCACGTATTGTAAGGACGGCGCATGAAACTTTTCAGTAAACTCCTCGGTATTTTGATTTTAGTATGCTTTTTTATTATTCTTACTTGGGTATATCCGATTGAGGATCGGTTCACAAAAATCTATGTATGGATCCAGTTCGTTCTTGCATCCGTTGCGATTGCTGCTTTATGGAGGGGGAAAAATTGGGATACTCAGACCAACACTACAGCCTCAATTTTGACTGTCATTGGTATTTTTGGGACTTTCTTGGGCATCTACATCGGGCTTAATAAATTCAACGCTACGGCTATTGAGGCAAGTATTCCAGGACTATTGCAAGGTCTTAAACTCGCTTTTTTAACCTCCCTTGTAGGTATTGGATCTGCACTTAACCTTAAATTTATAGCTCTATTTCAAGAGAGACGAGATTTGGATGGAGAAGCAATAAAGAAATTTGCCAATGTGTTAAAAGGTGTTAAGACATCTGAAGACAGCGAACTTTCTTCAAAATTAGAGAGGTTAACTACAGCCATTGAAAAGGAAGGTAAAACAACTCGGGATGTTTTGGAGGACATGGGAAACGGTCTTACCAATTTACAAGGCAAGACTCTCGCACAACTGGAAACCTTGACCAACACTGTCTCTCATAAAAACGATCTCATTATTGCTTCACAGAAAGATGAGGCGACAGAGACTCGTAAAACACTCACTGACATGCAGTCCGAATTGACGGACAGGCAGAACAAGGCTTTCATACAACTGAGGACGCTGACGAAAACTGTGTCTTCTGAACACAGTCAGTTGAGAACAGACAATGAAATAACTCGGGATGTTTTGCGTGACATGAGAAACAATCTCACTGATATACAAGGCAAGACTCTCACACAACTGAGGACGTTGACGGAAACTGTGTCTTCTGAACATAACCAGTTAAGAAAGGAATTCGAGAATTTTTCAAAGAATGTTGCAGAAAGTATTACCGAACTCGCTACTAAAGAATTGATATCTTCTCTTGCGAGAGTTATTGATCAATTCAACACCCAACTCTCTACGCAGTTTGGTGATAACTTCAAACAGTTAAATGAGGCTGTTGGGAAAACTGTGAAATGGCAAGAGCAGTACCGTCAACAGATGGATAAGCTTGCCGATGAATTTCGGATTGCAGCTAAGAGTATTGATGATTCTCGCGATTCCTTGAAAAATATAGCGGATTCTTCAAGGACAATAGCAGATCAGAGTGGTAGTATTGTTGCTAGTGCTGCGAAGTTGGAGCCTATTCTCCACACATTAAACGATCAGTTGGGGGCATTTAGCGATCTGCGCGAGAAAGCGAATGATGCCTTTCCACTCATTGAAAAGCGTTTAGACGATCTCACTACGGATTTTTCGGATGCCGTTCAGACAGCTATCACGAAATCCCAAGCATACTCTAAGGAATTGGCGGATCAATACGATAAGTTCCAGAAAGTTATAGTTGGTCTTGATGATTTTACATCTAAGGTTGATCAGGTAACAACAGATGTTTCGACTATCGTTAAGGGGCTTCAAGCGATCATAAATGTACAGACAACTGCGTTACAGAATTCCGCGAGCTATGTTACAACCATGCAAACAAAACTTGACGAACAATTAACAGAATCTATAAACGCTTTAGGTACGGGTCTCGCGGCACTTTCCCAGAAGTTTGTTGACGACTACACGCCGCTAACTAATTCACTCAGGGAAGTTCTCATGATAGCCGATGGAATTCTTCCACAGCGACCTAGGAATTAATATATGATAGAAAAATTGTTTAATAGACAGGCGCAGGAAACTGAGGAGCATTGGGTATCTATATCTGATGTGATGGCTGGACTGATGGTGATATTTCTCTTCATTGCCATCAGTTACATGGTGAACGCTAACCAAAAAACCGAGCGAATTACTGATCTTAAAGTTAAGGTCGCAAATCTTATTGATGCATACAGAAATTTGCAGAGAGCTTTATCAGAAGATTTGCAGAGAGAATTTGAAAGCGATCTTGTAAACTGGACGGGTTATCTTGATATGGAAACCCTGTCTATCCGTTTTAAAAAACCCTTTACACAAGGCGATGCCGCCGTACCAAATTCCTTTGAAAGCGTTTTACATAATTTCTTTCCCCGATACATCGCAATTTTAACTAAGCCTGAGTATAAAGATAATATAGCGGAAATCCGTATTGAAGGACACACCTCTAGTGAGTGGCATCACGAGGCTACGTTGGATGAGGCTTATTTTAACAATATGGAACTATCACAAAACCGATCACGAAACGTGCTCCGATATGTGCTTGCAATCAAAAATCGAAAGATAAGTCAAAATAAGGCGTGGATCATGGAAAATATGACAGCCAACGGATTATCTTCCAGTCAACCTATTTTAGTTTCACTTGGAGAACTCTTAGTGGAGAACAAAGAGGAGTCTCGTCGCGTCGAATTTCGAGTTGTCACAAAATCGGAAAAACTTATCGACGAAATTAAAGAGTTGATGGAGGCATTTGATAAAGAAGGGGAAGTGAATTGAATCAGTTAAAAGATTTTTTTCCAGGGTTAGATGCATTGCAGTTTTCAGAATTAGAGGCACTGCGGGACAAAATGAATGCTCAATCTGAACCAGATATTGATATACTGATGGGATCGATAGGGGTTCCCGTGACCGAAGATACATTTGAAATTGATGATGGAATCCCTATAGTTCAAAAGCGAAAATCCGTCCTTTATATAAGAGAACCGGGGAATGTTGATAGATATGGTCTTCCTAAGTATCACACTTTACACTGTCGCACACTCTAGGAAATGCAAAAAAAAGGACAGTATCACAGGTACCATGCATCAAGTCGAACGGATGGAAAATTTCCCCTAAAACTTTCTCCCACCAGTGAATTAAGTCTCCGCGAATTGGTTCTTTGTCAGAATTGTCTAAATGAATTAAGATCAAGATTTGGCTGGGATATTTTTCCTAAGGAACCAGAGAGTTTTCCTTTGGCTGATTGGCTTGAACCCTTCTTCAATTATTCGTCGGATGAATGGAAAGAGCGTTCACAAAAATGTCGCGAAAAAGCGAATTGGAAATGTGAGCAATGCAGAATTGACCTTAATAATGATCGTCGTTTTCTTGTGGCACATCACAAATGGGGTACGAGGTTTAACGACCCCCAAGACCTGATGGCACTTTGTATTCGTTGTCACGCAGAACAACCTGGAGATGGACACATAATGTTAGAATACAAACCAGATTACCAAGAATTCATGAGCAAATACGGCAAAAAATAGATATCCCACCATAATCCATTTTAATTCTAAACAATGGCAGATGTTTAGAAAAGGTTTGCAATATCCGATACTCTGTTAATCCTATAAGTCCGCGATTCAGACAACCGACCACAAAACCGAATCAATCTCTGCCATAACCGTAACCGTCTCCGCAACAGCCACCAAAATCGCACGATACCGCCGCACGTCTTCATGACTTAACACCTCTCCGCGCCGATCCTTCAACCACTTTTCACACACCTGATACGCGCCGATCTCATATTCCCACACCGCAACGGGTACGTCCGTAAAATACTGGGTCGGATTGATCCAAACGCATCCATCCAGATAGCGCGCTTTTTCGACAACGCCATCCCCTTCACCCTCAAACCGATGCACCGCCAGGGTCCCACTTCTTGTAGGAGCGACTTGTAGTCGCGATCCTCTTCCTGTAGGAGCGACTTGTAGTCGCGATCCATCTTTCAAGAGATGTGAGTCAATCAAACGCTGCCCCAACGCTGCAAGTGTGCGGAATTGCTTTATATCCTCTGGTAACGGGATGCGCGGAAAATCGTATTTCAGGAACTCATAATACCGTTCGCGATAGGTCGGACTATACAAGATTGCGTAGATATAAGCGAGAATCTCCTCCGGTGAAACGCCTTTCGGTAGGTTAAAGGGTTCGGTCTGTGGGAGTCCTAATACTTCTGAGAACGCTGTCAGAAAGGCAGATTCAAAATTGAGCGACCGTTCTGTCGAAATCGCCAATTCCTCTGAATTCGGATACAAGTAGAGCGGAAACACGTGCGCGGTGGGCTCACCTCTATTTGAAATATAACTTTTTTCGCTGATTTGATTAGTTACCAAACCATGTTGCCATATAGGACTCTTGATACCACGATGGACACAGAGAGCAAGATTTTCCTTTCGCATGTGACGCATAATCTCAGGTCGTGGACGACCATGAAACCCCGATGATTGTCCGGTGTAATAAGTCCAGCGTGTATCAAATGGTCGATAATGGATAGACTGGACGTACTGCTCAACATCAGGATGATTAAGGATATCTGCTTGGGCGCGGTGAATTTTCCAATCTTGGCTATCCTTTGGCAATCGATATTTCCTGCGCGCATCATCTACAGAAAGTGAAACAAAATCGGTTACAGTTTCGCGTAGTTTTTCCGCTGTCCAGTGCAGTGTTAATTTATCCCGTCCGGTAACAATTCCAACCGAGTCTGCCTTAAAGATGTCGGTAATTATCCATCCTGCTTCATACTCTGATCTTTTTTCAGTTGCCTGTGGGACAAAAAGATAGTAGGGAGATGTCGGTTGCGGTTCGCTCCACTCAGTGTTTTGGACATCAGTTTTCGACAGTGCTTTGTATTTTTCCCCTCGGAGCCCCCACATATCTGCGTAATAAACTTTCGCTGGTGAAGAGTTATCGCGTTTTTTGACACATAACAGAATAGACACACCTTGCGAGATGTCAAAGACATTTTCGTCATTTTCCGCTTCAGGAACAACCTCCGTTACTCTGCTGCTACCGTGTAGATTGAGCAGATAGATAGCGTTAAAACTACCAAGTAAATTTTGCCGCATGCCACGAAAAGTAGGTCCGTCAAGGAAACTATTATTGACAATATAACCGATAACACCCTCCCCATTTTTATCAATGCGCCACTGTGCCCACCGAATGAACTTCACATAATCTGATTGCAGCACTTTTGAGTTTTTATCACCAAGTGGTTCTCCATCTATCTGTCTGTAATCCTCAATGAGTTCGCCAATGAAAGTTAACTTTCCACCCTCGCGGCTTGGATTGGCAGAATCCTGCGGATAAGGCGGATTGCCAAGGATAACCAGCAGCGGTTCGTCGCGTTTCACTGACAATGCTGCATTCGCCTCATCGGAGATAAACCCCGCAAAAGGGATAGAAGGCTGCATTTCGTCCGGTTGCTCCAACGTATTCGTGAGATAGATACCGAGGCGTTCATCGGCACGCCAGCCTTGTGCTTGTAGGAACAGACTCAACTTCAGATGTGCGATTGTATACGGTGCTACGAGCAGTTCAAACCCAAAAATCCGTCTGACCAACTGCGCATTGACATACTGCGTCCACTCCCCCGTGCCATAGGTCTCTGCTACATATTCTCGGACGTGATCTAACACTGTCAGAAGGAACCCACCCGTCCCCGTCGCAGGATCAAGAATGAGCGTGTCGCCATCGGCGAGACCGTCCGGTCTATTCAACGCTGTTTTCAGGAGACTATCCACCGACCTGACGATATAGGAAATAACCTGTGGCGGTGTATAGTAGACACCGCGATCGACACGCCGCTGCGGATCGTATTCGGCGAGGAAAGTTTCGTAGAAATGGATCACCGGGTCTTCCAGATGGTTTCTCGCGGCAAACGCCGTGCGGAGCATCTCTGTCGGGACGTTTCGGAGAAGCCCTGCGATGTCGTCGAGAATGTAGGTGACGTTTGTCTCCAGTGTCGGGGAGGCGACGTGATGAAAAAGTTGGACAAGAAACGGATTTGAGCGCGGGAGTGCATCGGTGGCGGTGTGGCGTGAGAAGTGGGTCGCGTTCGGGAGTGTGC
Source organism: uncultured bacterium (assembly GCA_964593655.1). Classification (GTDB taxonomy): domain Bacteria; phylum Poribacteria; class WGA-4E; order WGA-4E; family WGA-3G; genus WGA-3G. Next base: position 7,149 of record CAZQIP010000051.1, read on the forward strand.
AGCGTGCGGCGAACAACCCGTAAGCGAGCGTTTGGGCGTACATATCCGCAAAATCGTCCGGAGTGAGCGTAGAGATGAGCAGTTCTTTGAACGCCGAGAACATCCCGTAAATCTCATTGTCTTCATCGGTGAGTGTTGTTGCAATCTGTGTCTGGAGTTCCCGCGTCCGTCTGGCGAGGTATCTTGCGAGTACCTCTGGCGCGGTGATTTCGACCTGTCCAGCGTCCAGAAACCGCTCCAATAGCCGCTCTAAATTTTCAGGTGAATCCTCAATGTTTGCTGTTGCGCGTAAGACCCCGTCCGCATACAACCGAAATTCGACGAAATTGGTGAGGATAAAGTTATCGAGGTTTTCGATGAAGCGCGCATTCTGTGCTGCCGCGTGTCCTGTGAGCGCATCCAAATCTCTACCATAACTTTCCGCTTCAATATAACCGACAGGCAGCAACCCATCGATTGCAATAAAATCCGGTCTCCCGATCTGATCCAATTGTCTCGGTTCTTGCGTTAATCGGACGGTATCTCTGCCCAGGCCAACCAATAGCTCTTCAAGGAAGGTTTGGAGGTGTGGGTATAGGGAGAGTTCTGGGGTTGCCTCGGTGCTGGTTTGCGTGCGGTGGATGTTTTGTAGATAACGGTTGCAGTGTGTTTGGAAGTTCATATTCACTATAACCAATATGGAAATGCAGCAGACTCCTGAGACGCAGAGGGTCGGAGCAATTCAAACTTTCCATTCATTGATTTACGGGTTAAGACGATAATCCCACCGTCGGCGTATGTGCCTTTTGTAACATGGTGATACTCAAATAGCAAAACGTCCTCGATACCGTCATCGTTAAAGTCAGCCCGCACCATCTCCTTTAACATTTGCCCCATACCGAACCCCTCAACATTCAAAACATTTTGACTTTTTTCGGTAACGACAAGTTTTTGATTATCAATTTTCTGCTGGTATGTCGTCTCTAAATCTCTGTCGGCATCCCAACTCGATTTAGATGCCAGATTTTCGCGAAACATCTCGAAAGGGAGCAATTCTAAGTTGACGACCCCCACTTTAGCATCTGAGATAAAACTTTTTTTAGGCGCACTCGCCTTCTCAAGCGCATTGAGCAATCCACAGGGATGCTTGAAAAAAAATGACATCTTGACATCAAAATTACTACTCGGGTAGTAGTCATGCTGAAGTGCTGAATCATATTCTCTACAGGTTCGCACATGAACCGTGTCGTCCCCCGTTTTCGTGAGCGTTACGCCATCAAGATGATCATTCTCACCCAGACGGATAGGCAGGTCCCGAAGGGTGTCAATCTCATCTTTAGCGATAGATTCCACTATCGTGCCATCCGCAAACCGTATACTTTCAATAAGTTGAAAAGTAACATTAGACGCCTGCGGCGTTTTATTCGGTTTCTGCTGATCCGCTGCCAAAGACTGCTGGACATGGACATTTTGAGTGCTTAAGATAAATGCCAGTAGACAGACAATGCTGCGAAAAAACTTGATAGTTGTCATTAAAATCTCCTTTCTAAAGGCAGGTCATTTTGGAAGTCTCACACAACTGCATTATATCCTAATTGACCGCTCAGATGCAAGGCTTTTTGCAACCTGCAACCCAGGACTATTTATAGTGAATTCTAAAAATAAAGAGACACTTTCTCCCCCGGTAGGTTCGGTTTTGCGGTGTACTCACCTCGGGGAATGCCCATAGGGAACCTTCATACCGTTGATTCATGCGACCTGCATTCCCACAAGCAAGACCGGCACCTGAATCAAAAATGCCCTTCATATCATAGGCACCCCAAAACGCTGGAAAAACGCAAGATATTCCTCACGACTGGCAAACCCGATATGTCGATAGATTACGGAAAATAAAAAATTAATTTGCATTCTCTGATTATATATGCTATTATAAATAGTGTAAAATATATTAAGTATATACTAAAGTTTGGACAATTTTCTGTAGCATAGGAAACCGTTGGTCTCCTGTGGCATCGTAATCGTTGGATAGGCTGTTAGCTTGTACCGAAGCACGCAAACCACCGTTATGTTTCTCCAAGTTCTGTGGTGTGAAAATCACCGTTGAACTACTGACCGCTGACAACCGACAACCAACCCCTTGGTAACATTTTTTTTTAAACCGGACATCATAGAAAAACGCCTATGAACCTATACAGTGACTGGGCTCTCAACCATTTATGGAAAATCATCAAAAAACGAAAAAAGTTACCATTTGGTAACTTTTTAAGAAGATTGGTAACTTTATTTTCAGGAGAAATCTCTCATGAAATTACAAGAGAAACACAAGCAATTTGCAGTCAAATGCTACGCACGCTTTTTGACACGTACCGAAGTCGTTGAAGCATTCCTCGAAGAATTCGCAGACGACCTGCCACCACCCCCTGAACACCATGAATTCTCTGAAGAAAGGTATCGAGAATATGATGAGATGGAGGAGGAGGAAACCGCAGAAGATATACTCTACAGAGATGAACGTATCGCCGAAAGACTTGCAAATTACCAAGTTCGATATCAAGAAGCCTATGGCACTGAGGGCACGCAGAAATTTGAGGCAGACCGTGAAAAACTGCGGGAACAATGCATACAAGATTGGTACGAAACACCAGAACTAACCGAAGACGACATAGAAGAAGCAAGAGAAAAACACGATTCTTTCCGCAAACAGCAGGCGGAAAAACATCATCAACAGGTCAAGCGCGACATCTCACGCCAACTCCGCAGACTGAACATTATTCATCGTCAATTCCCGGAGAAATATCGCGCACTCTTCAATCAAGCCCGAGAACAGTACTTCAACGATTATCGAGGCGATAGCCTCGGCATCTCCGAAAACGTTCTCAAAGAATTAGAAATCTTGATCGGTTACGTCAAACAATGTATCTTTGAGCAAGAAAACCAGACAGACGCGATGAAATTCATGACATTGGCACACCAGATTATGAAGACCGTCGTCGCACACAACGCCGTCAGCGGGAAACAGGATGTCCTGGACATCACACCGCAAAGCATCGAGGCGTTAGCAGATTCTCAGAAAGTTTTAACCGACCAACTCAAGGAGGTAACACAACAACTCAGAAATAAATAATCC
>CAZQIP010000052.1:0-4429 GCA_964593655.1 uncultured bacterium
CTACCGGACCTGGTACCAAGACGGTTATTTTTTCTTAAATTGACACTTATGGTACACCGCAGCAAAACCGAACCTACCGGGCCTGAGTGAAAAACCAGGCTAAAGAATGTGAGAACTGAATGACCCTGGACTGAAAACTAATTCTTGTTGACTGCTAAACGCGATTCATGCTATACTAAAGCAATATCGACGATACAGTAGTACGGAATATTTATGGCAACAGTAAAACTCGAAAACATCACAAAACGATTCGGCGACCTTACTGCCCTTGATGACATCACGCTCGACATCCGAGACCAAGAATTCTTCGTGCTGCTCGGTCAAACGGGTGCAGGAAAAACGACGACGCTCCGCTGTATCGCTGGCTTGGACAAACCGGAAGAAGGCACAATTTATTTGGACGATGTCAGTGTTAACAATAAAACGCCAGCAGAACGCGATGTCGCCTTCGTCTTCCAATCCCATATCCTCTATCCACACCTGAGCGTTTATGAGAATATGGCTTTTCCGTTACATCCGAGACGACTCTCTGCCGAGGAAATCGACCGACGCGTCAGAGATATTGCCCAGATGCTCCATATTGAACATCTGCTCATGCGTAGCCCGAATCAGTTGAGTGGTGGTGAGACACAGCGCGTTGGCCTTGGGCGAGCGATGGTACGGCGTCCACAAGTGTTCCTCATGGATGAACCGATATCGAATCTGGATGCGAAACTCCGGACGGAAATGCGCGCCGAGATCCGTTGGCGGCAGCGCGAACTCGGTACGACTACTTTCTATGTGACACACGACCAGATTGAGGCGATGTCAATGGCGGATAGGATCGCGATCCTTGAAGCAGGTAGTATCCAGCAGCTCGGAACGCCCTCGGACATCTATAATCACCCCGCCAACTTATTTGTTGCGGGTTTCATCGGGAATCCAAGCATGAATTGCATCCGATGCGATATCTCCAGTACCAACGGCAAACTTCACTTGAAATTAGCAAACGACACAGAGAACGACAATTCAGTAACAATTCAGGATGCTCGCATCGCCAAAGTGCTAAATGACAATGCTTCAAACCGAGACACCATTTTTGGCGCGCACGCTGAGGATGTTATTGTGAGTCATCAAGCCATCCCGAATGCATTTCAAGCCGAAGTCTACAGTGTCGAGCCGCTCGGTGCGGAAACAATCGTTGAACTGACGCTTGGAACGGATGCCGCTGGTGCGCGGACGATACTCAAAGCAGTCACTGCACCTAACTTTGAAGCGGAGATTGGGCAATATCTCTATGTCTCGTTTGTCGCAGAACGCATGTATTTTTTTGATAAAACGACTGGTAACGCTATTTTATAGGAGAGCCATTTAGTTTTAGCGTTTTTCAGCATTTTGAACGGAAGATCGCGAGCACAGCTCGCTCCTACACAAGAGGAAGTAATCCCGATTTCTTCACCCATTATGAATTGGCGACTTAAACTCTTTAATCTTATCCCAAATTTTCTAAAAGGTATCGGCTGCCGACTCCTACGCAGGCTCGGATACGATCCTGATGCGTGGTTAGAAAATTTCCTCAAAAAGCACAAAGGAGACTAATACGTGAAAGGCGGAGATATTCTCATTGAATGCTTGAAAGCACAGGGAGTCTCAGCGGTATTCGGAATGCCCGGCACCCAAAACATCCAAATCTACGATGCGCTGCTGCGCCGCGGGCAAGGGACAATCGACCACTACCTTGTCCGACATGAATACGCCGCAACACAGATGGCAGACGGCTTTGCCCGCGCAACAGGAGAGGTCGGTGTCGCTATCACCGTACCGGGACCGGGTGCCAGCAACGCATCAACCGGGATTTTAGAGGCGTTTACGGATTGCGCACCTGTGCTGCTCATCACTGGACAGAGCGATTCCAGTCTCTATAGCAAACATCCGAGTAAGATGTTCCACGGCTTGGATCAGATGCGGTTTTTTGAGTCGCTCACCAAGTACTGTGCTATCGCACACACCGTCGCGGAGATTCCGGTTGTTGTTGAGAATGCCTTCAAAGCGATGCGGAATGGGAGACCCGGACCGACGGTCCTGGAATTCCCGATGGATGTCGTCACAGGAGAAGGAGAGGTCCAAATCCCCAAGCGTGTAGAACGCGCCGAGTTACCGCCACCTGATGATACAGACCTCAGCACTGCCGTTGAAACTATCCGTAACGCCAAAATGCCCCTAATCTTCGCGGGTTCTGCTGTCTACCACGCAAATGCCCGAAACGAGTTACGTCTCCTTGCTGAGAAGCTGAACGCGCCTGTTATTGTTACTCGCAATGGAAAAGGTGTTTTATCAGAAGACCATCCGTTAGCATTGCAGATTTGCTATGGTTACCTCGGACGCGAAGCACTCCAGCGTGCTGACTGTTTAATCGGTATCGGACCGCGCTTTACCTCTATTGATACCCGCAACTGGAGTCTGGACCTGCCGCAACCCTTCATCCAAATCGATGAGGATCCGGACGAAATAGGGCTTGAATATCCATGTGATGTCGGTGTTGTCGGTGATATGAAACTGACGTTGCAAGCCCTCATTGAGGATGTTGCGCCCGGTGAAAACGACTGGAACGAGACACTGGCAGAACTCCGAAAAGACTTTGACGCACAACCGTCATTACCGGTCATTCACGAACTCAAGGATGTCCTTCCGCGAGACACTATCTATGCGATTGATGTCCATGCCCTCGGTTACGCTTCTTTCGCTGAGTTCCCTGTCTACGATCCGCGGACTTTTCTCTATCCGAATATTGGGGTGGCGTTAGGGCACGCGTATCCTGCTGCTATCGGTGCAAAGGTGGCACATCCGGACCGTCCGGTTATCTGCTTCAGTGGTGATGGTGGGTTTCTGATGGGAGCAGTGGAGATGGCAACCGCCATGAAATACGGTATCAACGTCGTGGCGATTGTGGTGAATGACGGTGCTTTGTCAGCAATTAAAGGATCTCAACAGAAAGGGTGTGAAGGACGCACAATCGACACAGACCTACTCAATCCGGATTTCGTTGACTTCGCAAAGTCTTTCGGTGCGTATGCGAAGCGGGTCGAGGATTTGGACGACTTTAAGGACACTTTACGGGACGCGCTTGCTGCTGAGAAACCGGCACTCATCGAGGTAATGTTACAGGAACGGCAGGACGATATTATCAACGTCATCGGATGGTTGATGTCCGAACCGCTCCGGAAAACGGATTTTTAACATTCCCTCTCCAATTTCACGATGCCAAACGCTCACTTCTTTGATATGCTGCCAATTTTTCAAGAAGTAAAAGTTGTATAGTAATCTTACCATAGTTCATCCAATAATCATCAAACCACTCTTCACCCAAGTTTGAGAACATGCCACACCCTGAGATTATATCTGCAATTTTATTAATACTTCCGATGTTTGCAGTATTCCCACTACCGCTTTTGTCGCTCGCTATCTTCCATTTTTCTGCGACAAAGCATTCAAAGTCCTTTATTACAGAAGAGATAGAACGAAGTTCTTCAAACCTATAAGTGCGGGTTTCATCTACTATATGCCTACTGTAAATGATCCCTAAACAGAAATGGGCGAAGAAAGTGTCCGAAAAACCCTGTTAGAATGCCCAAAATCCGTTGGTAGCAACTTGGGTTATCTTGGTTACCGATATACGATTAATACTCCCCGCGTGCGTTCCAACCGGGGTATTGTTCTTCTAATGCCTGAAGCGTTTGGGGGGTGTAGTATGGGTGACCCGCAGGTGGAAATCGAAAAACCTCGCGTTCTGCTGCTGTTAGCGTCCCGATGAATTTCGAGAATGTTGGATTCCGTCCTTTATCTGTGTAGTGTCGAAAGCCTTCCCAATAGTGGTCTGCGCGTCCCAGACCGAACCCCCACGTAAAGCGTTGTCCGTTTTCCCGAAGATAATCGCTTGCGGAATGCAACGTATAGTTGTTGAAGATACAGAGCGTTCCACCTTTGCAAACAAGGGGTTCGTATTTAGAGGTGTCCTGTCCGTGTTCCTTAGCAAGGAGTCTAAGCGGTGCTTGGTCTTTGTCAACATCCTCAAGGTGTACCCAAAAGCCGAGTTGCCCGAATTCACGAGCACTCTCAGACTGTGGAAGCAGTGAGTTGTTGCCGTTATCAATGTGCAAATTGTTTGGATCGCTACCGACACCCGGGCCTTTAAATCCGGGATAACGGGCAATCATACACCCGGCACGGAAGTGAATATGCTCCGTTTTCAGAAACTTACGTGCGAATGCCCATGCATCGTGGTCCACGATTGCACGCAATAAAGCCATTTCAGCGGGGGGGAATTCGGTTAAAGTCGCGCTACCGGGGGGTGGGTCATCCTTTACTTCTTCCCATGTCGGGAGTACACGGCGTTGGGCAGCTTGCATCTCCGCAAGTTGTTCACCTGAATAGTAGTCGGGTACAATTAAGT
>CAZQIP010000053.1:0-24382 GCA_964593655.1 uncultured bacterium
CATCTACATTGAGCACTTCGGGTACCATCCCCGCGCCGAGTCCATCAATCCGAGTAGGCCCCGGTTGACCACCGGATAGCACGGCTGAGACACGCGGTTCGACGGCAACCACTTTCACATTCGGACATTCTGTCTTCAGAACTTCTCCAACCCCTGTCAGTGTGCCGCCTGTGCCGACCCCTATAACGCAAAAATCGATGTCCGTGCCGATTGCCTTAAGAATTTCCACTGCTGTCGTGCGTCGATGAATTTCGGGGTTTGCGGGGTTCGTGAACTGGTTCGGCATATAGTGGCGTGGGTTTTGCCTAACAATCGCTTCTGCCTCCCAGATAGCACTTGCCATGCCACCGTGTTCCGGCGTTAGCACAATTTTCGCACCGAAAGCGGAGAGGAGTTCATATTTCTCACGACTCACATTTTCCGGCATCGTCAACGTGACAGGGTAGCCTCTCGCGATCCCGACAATAGAGAGCCCCAAACCCGTATTGCCAGCGGTAGGTTCCACGATAGTATCCCCTTTTCTGAGGATACCGCGTTCTTCGGCATCAACGACCATTGCATAACTAATCCGGTCCTTGATACTACCGCCGGGGTTGTAAGCCTCCAACTTTGCGAAGATCGTTGCATCATCCTTACCGGGCAAAGCATTCAGGCGAATCGTCGGCGTATTCCCGATGAGGTCTGTCAGATTTTTAGCGATTTTCATGTTCATTCTGCTTGCGTATTTTAGCCAATTGCCAAGTTAAAGTATACCATAAACACCGTGAAAAGTCAAATTTTTCACATGCGCGAGTTACACACCCTTTTTTGACTTTTATTTTATTTTATCGTATAATACTATTAACCAGTTTAAAGAGAAAGATAGCTTGGGTTCTGAGTCCTTAAGGAGACACTCATGGCAAATAACAAACCAGTGACTCACGCAGACCACTGGAGTCATCCAGTGGCTATGACCTCTGATGGTCGATGGCTCTCTTTACGAGAAGTGGTAGAAGAAGAACCAACTCAGGTTCCATTTAACTGCTTGTCCCCTGAAAAACAGTCAGAATTGGTCGCGGAACGCATTCGGCAAAGCCCCGAATTTGACGTAGGTATCCTGGGCCAGCGGATAGTGGACAAGAAGCAGGCCATTGACGAAGTGCAGAAACGAACATCTATAGGGCGCGCCTTAATTGACGTTGAACAGCGAATGATTAGAATGTTAATCAAACGTGCACTTGCCGGAACCCTTTAACTAACAAAAAATAACAAAAGGTAAACGTTGTCTTAAGCAAAAACGACGCGTTGAATTGAACCTGATTTGAAGATTCTCGCTATTGATTCCAGTTACGATAGGATTACACAAGCTTCCTACGACTATCGGAATCGGCATGTTTATCCTTATCCGGAATCCAGAGGGTTTGAAATTGTACGTTGTCAGGGTAAATTTGCGCGTCGTTTTCACGTTCAACCGAAAGCATGTCAAAAAGACATCGTCTACATGACAGGCGTAGGACATGGGACTGATACAACCTATATGGGAGAACATGACAATCCTATTTTTGATATAGGACGTTATCAACCCGAAGAATCAGATGGCAAGGTTGTTCATTTTTTTGCCTGTCAAACTGCTGTTGGACTCGGTCCCGACTTTGTGACCCATGGGTGTCTTGCCTACTTTGGGTACAATGAAGAGTTCATCGTTTTGATGCGTATTTCCGATCCTTTTTTTGACTGTGACTCTGAAATAGATCGGGCGTTTGCTGATGGCTTAACTGCAGAAGAAGTATACAAACGCGTGATTGAGCACTATAATCAGAAAATACGCGAGTTGGAAAATGGAGGGCACTACCGTGAGGCAGCGGCTTTGGAACACAACCGCGACTGTCTTTGTGCACCTTCAGTTGATCCAAAATGGGGAAATAAAAAAGCAAGACTCTTCTAACCAACACCCTCCGTTTTGTTAGTATTCACGCTGTTCTTTGAAGGCTCGGTGGAGGAAATACACCGTAGAGATGCCAAGACCGATGAGAATAAAGAGGATAACAATCGCAGTGCCGAGGCGACTCTTTGACTCAGTGTTGGCTTGGGTTTCGGATGAGGGGGCTTCGGGTATTGTTGTTATTGGCGGCGTTCTCGGTGTCAGTGTTGTTACTTCCGGTGACGGTTGCCGAGGCGTACGCTCAGGCACTGTTATCCTACTCGGCTGCGGGGCAGGATCTACTTTAGAAGGTGCTAAAGGCACAACCGCTTCCACCTGTGTGCTGAAGGACGGCGGTAGAACACCAACCCCCCATCCTGTTCCAGTCGTTTCGCAGTAGTAGTAGGTTGTACCACCGTGGGTGACCGAGGCTCCTGTAAAATCGCCATTGACCCCCAGCGCAATGTGCCCCGGCGTGAAAATCAACGCAGTCTTTTCACCTAAACCGCGTAGAATCGCTGCAACCAAGATAGTCGTATCCTCACAATCGCCACCGTCTTCAATCAACGTCTCAATGGCATAGCGTCGGAACTCATCATATCCTGTGGTCACGTCGTCGTGTGTATACGGTAGGGATTGAACGAAACTGAGCACAAATTCTACGCGATCCTGTTTGGACCACTCACGACGCTGTCTGAATACATTCTGAAACGCACGGGTAAGGTTTCCGAGTGCTGTCCGCCCCTCTTCAACTAATTTCGGAATGTCATGGCGTTCCATACCATCGTAGGTGTTATACCTTTCGATGTCAACTATCATTAGCACGGTATAAGATCTTCCCTTAAAATTCCAGACGTATCGTTTCCCAATTGTCTGTCGGGTATTCGGTGGGCGCTGCCGGGTAATTCCTTCCACAATCCGAACGTCGATGATCGCATCTTGCGCAGTACCATTTGCAGTGATAAAAAGACTGCCCAGAAATAGGGCGATAAGCAGTCTCATACACATAGCGAACTATCCTTTTATGGGGTTGCTTGCTCAAATCGATAAAATAGCAAGATTTCCATACGACGATTCTTGGCTTTCTTTGCTTTGGTGCTGTTATCCGTTTCAAGTTTCTCTGGTGTATATGTGCTATCCTGGACTGAACGTTGGACAGGTTTATACTCACCAAAAGAGGTTGCTGACATAAGATGTTTTGCGGGGTCTATTTTAATTTTATTTTGTAAAAAATTAAATACCTCAATTGCCCGTAGTGCTGCGAGATGTAAGTTAGAACTCACGAAAGCGGGGCGGTCAGGATCTGCATGTCCTTGTATCTGTATCTCGCTGATGTTGTTCAGATTTCTTTTTATTTGACGACCTATGATCAGAAGTGTTTTCTCTCCTTCTTCGTTGAGATTATATCTATCTGGTTGAAACAATATCCGATCACTAAAACTGTAACGTTGAAGTGTAGTCTCATTTTGGATTAGAATTTCCGTGTATCCACGATCATTATCAAGATGAATAGGAATCACGAAAGAACCTGTTTGGTTTTTTTTCGGTTCAACACCGTATTCACCAGCAATTGCCCGGATCATATTCTCCTGTTTATCTTCAACTTCCGTTAGGTCATGAGTTCCTTCGGGAGTCAGCTCAATAAGTTTTAGGGAAAAGGAAGCAATAACAGCAAATACGACAATGACTAATATCAAGACAAGTGTCAGCATTAAGTCTGAAAATGAGGGCCAAAAGTTGAAATCTAATGTATTTTCTTCCATGGGTGTTATCCGGTATATTTAGGTTCATGAAATCACAAACTGTGTTACTCACCTTTATTGTTCGTTTGAGATTCCGGTGTGGACTGTTCTGTAGTTTTTTTACGAGAAAATCTATTTTGTATTCGTCTAAGAAATGGAGGTTTCTCTAAGATTTGAGCCAATAGATTGACATTAGTGCTTAGAGCGTTAACGGCTTCTGTCTGATTTCTACTGCTCTCATCTAATTGGTTCAATAGACTTACGATGCTCTCATTTAGGTTTTGGACTCCAGTGAGTTGTTCTTCATAACTTTCATTTTGTTCTGTTATTTTTCTTTGTAGTTCTCCAACAATCTCTCTCATATTACGAACTGAATCGGCAAACGTCCCTCTCATTTGGTCAGCAGACTCTTTTAGGGGAGCATTAAAGTTCTCTAACTGATCATTAAGGGTGTTTAATTGCGTATCAAAAGTTACCCTAATTTGGTCAACGGCTTTTCTGAGTGTGTCATCAAAGTTCTTTAATTGATTTTTAAGTGTTTCTAACTGCTGATCAAAACTTTCTCGGCTCTGTTCAATCCACTTTCTGTTTTGCTCATGTCTACTTGTATTTTCAGACGTTGCTACCGCAATAAAATTTTGCAGTGTTTCATCAATCTGTGCCCGAGACTCAACATAAGCTTGTTCATAGATTTTGAGTGTGCCCAAAATTTCTTCAAGATTACGAGTCTGTTCACCTATTGTCTGGTTCGTATCATTTCGATATTCTTGGTGAAGGCTGCGAATTTCATCTTGAAAACCAGTTAGATGAGTAACATTTTCGGCAAATTCTTCTGAAAACGTCCCAAGTCTCTCTGCAAAACCTTGGTCGAGCACATTAGCAGCACTGTTCATTTGTGATGCGGCCTCTTTGATTTGCGATGCGTGTGAAGTTATCGGATAGAGATTTGGAACCCAAATAGTTAATGTTACTTGTTCGAGAATAGATTTAATTGGGTGACAAGCAATCGGCAGAAAAATCCCGTAAATAATCACGCCGGAAATAGTAAAAATGATGCCCCAAATGCTGGGTGCAAAAGCCCCCTTTATTGTATCAAAAAGATTGCTTAGGACCTTAATCATCCTATCACTATTATCCACGGTTGTTTCGTTTGCGGCCCCCTCATTCAAAGCTGGGGTGAGTTCTGTTATACTATCCGTCAGTCCGAATAGCGTGCCGAGCAGTCCAAGCACAATGAAAACTGCCAACACGGAACGAAAAAGGGTGTTCCATTTTAAAAGATTAGATGTCGTGTGGTTAATGAGTTCACCGACTTCAAGGCGATTTTCATTCCACCCCGCTAAGAAAATCGCTTTGATATGTTTTGCCACTGAGGAACCTGTATCGAGGTAACCTTTTAAGAAAATTGCTTTGATGTGTTTTATGACTATATATCCGTCATCAAGGGGATCTTTTCTACAAAATTCTCGGAATACGTTTTCAGGATCAGGGTTTTGGTCATTATTTTTTCGTCCCGTATCCCGGTCTTTTTGGGCATCAACAAGCATTTGGACATCTTGATTTTTTCTGATTTGTATATATCTAACTAACAAGAAGATGCCATAAATCAGTAGTCCACTACACCAAAATAGAAAGGTGTATTGCAATATCCTTACAATAATTATAGCGATTGGATTTGTGGGGGTGAGATATTCGTAAAAAGATGGAGGCATAAGTGTTTGTATCTGTTAGAATTTATCTGTTGTTACTTCCTATGATTTCCCCCTAAGTCTTTTGCCATTCTAACTCCCCTTTTTTCTTTAGTGTCCACGTGTCCATTGCATCGTCTGGTTTAAAGATTGCTGGTTGAATAAGTTTTGTGATCTGATACCTGCAACCCTCATCAAATTGAAAACATTTGAACACTTCACCAAAAGCTCCGGTAGTATACGTTGAACGATCCACCACAAAACCATAAAACGGAACAACTGCGTATGACTTTTCCGCTTCAATATAGCACGCTAAATAACTGCCCGCGGAGTTGGTTTTAAAAATGGGGTCAATATCCGCTTGTGGGTTCCGGACACGTGCATCGGCGTTTGCGACATCTATCTTGTCATTTTGACTATAATGTTCTAAAAACCTTTTCCATTTTTGCCGATCTTTAATTGCCGCATTGTAGTCGGTACAGAAGTTTAAGATGGACTGTGGAAGCATCTCTTGATCAATATGACTTTTATTTCGTTCAGAAGTTTCCGTTGTTTCTGTAGGTATCGTCACATTTCTACTGGGAGCTATGCCTGTAATCTGTCTGATCAGGTTAAGAATCTCTTGCGTATTACTTTCATTTTCATCTAACTTTTGATATAAAATCTCTGGCTCAAAATTTTTCGTAAAAATCTGAACGCATTTATTAACATTCGACAAGTCTTGTCTTAAACGAAGGTTATCCTGTATGTCCCTGTCTACTTTGTTTTTTACAATATCCAATTTATCAGCGATTTTTTTATATAGCCAAATCATCGCTACAAGACAGAGCAGGATTGCAAGAAGTAGAAAACCCAAAACAGTTTGTCTATAAGGGAAGACTTCCAACTGGACTCCAGTATCGTGTTGGTCTGCCATAGAAAGGTACGGACAGACTATCATAACGAACACCAAAATACCGTAGCAAAATTTTTTATATATTTTATATATATAATAGGTTTTAATATGCTGCATCAAGATTGCCCCATTCTATTTGAGCCATTGCTCAGTTTTTTGTTTCAATAATTTTCCCAGGGCCGTAATGTAAATTGGTTCAACAACCCGTTCGTTGTCAGGTTGCAAAGCAAGTTCTTTGAGCCAATCATTTAAACCGCTTGTAAGATTTCTCTTCATTTTTCGATCAAGATTGATGAGAGCACCGAGTGCTTTACCGAGTCCAGTGTTGAATATACTTATGAAATTTTCGACCTGCCCCAATTTATTCCTTGATTTTAGGTGGTTCCCGAAATGTTCAGCAGTTAGAAGTGTTGTCCAACTGTAATTTATTTCATCTTCAGTAAAATCTTCACCTGCCAATATGCCAAATTCATCTGCGGGTGTCTTAAGAGTCGTTCCTTTTTCCAGTAAACCGGCAGCAGCTTCATGTTTAGGTTTGGGCGTAATCTTAAGATCAAAGTGAGCATCCGGATCAAAACCTGATGCAGTAAGGATAATATCTTTGAGATACTCCTTGTTTTCGCTGTCCAGTGTGAAATCGCCATTTGCTAACCAATGCAGAATACGTGATCCGTTTCCACCAATGTATATGTTCGGCATTGTCGGGTTAAAATCTTTGTTTTCCTTAAGATAATTGAGGATCAATCCGACATAATATAAAAGTCCTGATATACCCAGGGCGATAAGAGGAATGAACTTTGTTTTTTGAATATTTCCTCCGTAAATTTTAAATTTGCCCTTTAAGTCATCTTCTGATGCATTGATCCATTCGTTAATCCATGTATCTGCTTGACTATAAAACTCATCAGAATTAGATAATGTTTGAATAACATCATGAGCAACACCACATTCTCTTAAAAAGTTAGGGTTGTGTTTTAGCAGATCTAAAAAAATGGCTCTGCCTGCAAATCTGATTGACGTTTGCCAACACAACGTGTTGCCTTGCCAGATTGAGATGTCAGAAGTTTCTCCTCCAATGTCTATACAAACGGCACCATCAGCAAAACCTCCGAACTGCCCTGCCAAATACCTTGCAGCAGCGAGACTCTCTGATTCAAACGTTACAGTTCTGTTCCGAATCCCTATAATTTCTTCACAAGCTGCTATTGCGTCAGCGCAAGTATCGTTGAATTGTACCTTATCTGCCTGAGAAAAGGCAAGTGGATAAGAAAAATACCAGTTAATCTCTCCAACATTATTATCAATTGCTTCTGCAGCACATTGAAGGCAGATTTGTTCTATGAAAGCTCGTGTCTGAATGCGTTTTTCTGGTTCAGGTGACCATTTGAGGTCGCTAACAACATTCTCACCCAATTTGTAATTTTCAACAAAATAAATACGGCCATCCAGCAGTGGGGTCAGCTTTTTACCCTCTTTTAACTTCTTTATCGAACTCTCGGGTTGTTGAAACAGACTGAAAAAAGGCGTTGTTTCACGTTGAGAAGAAAAAAACTGTTCATATACTATAGTTCTATGTGCTGCTGTCGAATGGGTAATCTGTAACAAACGATCATCAAACGACATGGATTCCAATATCTCCTTCCCCGGATCCAACCTATAAACAGTAGTCCCACTGGTGCCAAAATCGATACCAATGTCCCATGTTACAGCACCCAAAGTTGAATTTTGTGCTGAAATGAGCAAGATACCTGCGTCCTCATCGTTGTCAAAAGTATTATTGCCTTTATATGTACATATCATCGCTTCAGGAAAAGTAGATGTTTTTGTAATCTCGGTGTTTTCTTCCTTTGCCGAAAAAGGTTTGACATCAAACGTATTTTGACCAGCTTTTGTAAAATAGGTATAGTAAGATTTCCAGTCTGAACATCTAAAATTGGGCCAAACTTCTAATACTGGCAAATAGTCAATCTCAATAATTTGAGGCTTGTTAAAGACTGAGACATCATCGCTATCTTCCTGTATAAAATACTCTTGAGAAACGATCATACCCGAACCATTTCCATCAGCAGGGAGTTGTAAGTCTACTTTGATACCCGTTGGTGTATTTGCAAAAGTAATTCGCCGATTTAATTCGTTGACGCTGAAACTATCTAACAACTCCTTTTTGATTGGAAGAATTGGTGTGACAGGTTTACCATTTATTTGAAGGTTCGCACCACCTTTAGGCAAGAGAACATTATTTTCAATAAAAGCATTCTGTTGGCTAATAACGAAAAGTTTTTCAGTAAAGAACTCCTTGCGTGCTATTGGATAGTTCATACCGGTGAAGAGTCCCTTAGTCATACCAAGAGGTGTCGTAGACAATAACACCTGTCCATCAGGTATTCCTCCTAAATCCACCGTAAAATCAAGAATTCTTGCACTGAGATTTCCCTTTATAGGAGAATCAGGTAGTGGAACGATTATATTCTGAGATAAGTCATTAAGCCAACCGGCAACAGCGGCTTTTTCACTTGTGTTCAAATGATCAATCGGATCACAGATAAACGGAGGATTGAACCAAGGCACACCATTACTATTAATGTAATATATATAATCTATAGATGTACATAGGAGTGTCGTTGGTGAAGTTATACCAATTGGGTTATCCTTGAACAAAATAAGGTAGAGATTATCCCAGGTGGTATCTGGGTCTAACGTGCGTACTGGCAGCAACTTGTGTAATGCCTTCAGAAACTCTGGGATATTCCCATCATTGCCATCAGGAATAGTTATTTCCTTGGTCGTCAGTGGAAATTTTCGTTGTTCTTTGAGTGCCAACATTGCCAAAAGTCCGCGCCATTCACCTAAAATACAAGTGTGCATTGGATGGTTCGTATCGTAAAGAGCCACTTCAAACAACAACGGACGAGCCCACATACTCGGAATACTATCAATATCGATGTACTTCGCATCAATTTTTGTAATGTCAAGATTATCCGCGATGTTATTAAGTGCAACAGCAGGCACCTGTGCCCAAATTCCAGGAACCGGAAGCACTGCTAATCCTTCACCATCTTTCTTTAAGGGTGGAAGGAGTGGAAAATTCATTTAACAATCTCCTATCTATTTTCGCCCGTAAAACGTATTCTACTCCACTTACAAGACCGAATAATTGTCTGCTTAAACTTTTCCGCAATTTTCGTATAAAGCATGCAGAAACTTTCCAATATCAGTGCCTTTTTTTTCTTTTTCCTTTACTTGACACATATTGTCCCAAAGTTTGTTCTTTGCTGCTATCCCTAAAGACATTAGTCTGTCTGATGAGATGAGATTTAAGCATTTGTTTAAGTCAAAACTATCGTTTGAGTCGGAACTATCAATAGGGTTAGAACGCACGACAACGCTCTTTTTAGAATTTTGGATATTAGCGAACCAAATCAAAAAGTCTTTACAATAGTCCGTTACTTGATTAAGTGATCTTTCTGTCCCGTCGTTGGTTAGGGACAGCTTCGGGGTGTTCCGTCTAAAGAAATCTACGTACCATGGTGCATCATAACCACGCCTTCCATCAGACTCACGAATTTCGTCAAGTCTCTGTTTGTAGATGTCTAAGTAGACAAACGAGAAGTAAGTTAACTGGCGAAGCTTTGATAGTATCGTCATGCCATCGTTACCGTCCGGAATGTCCGCCCACTCAAGTGGATTGTTAGCCCGATCCAGTCTAAAATACTTAGCATCTTCATCTGCAAAATTATTGCCGAAAAAGTCTACTGCAGCTAACGCAGCGTAAAGTTCAATGAAATGTTGGGCATTCCGTTGTGTCTTTCCACCGAGAGAGGGGTCAACTTGATTATCAGAAGCATCACCAAGAAGATAAATTGCATTGTAAATGAGATCCTTATTCCACTGGTGATAATAGTTGAGAGCTGCTTGCGTATTCATTAAGAAATACTCTGCCCTTGCTTTGAGTTGATCATCTCCTGCAGCATCAATAAAAGTAAAATAAGGGAGCACCAATGCTCCACCTATCTGCACACTTATAGGGACATCTTTTAAGTCATCCTTAATCAGTTTCGCAATGGTAGGGAATCCAGAAGCACCGGTGCCGCCAAAGATTGAGCCTACTAAAAAAATCTTTGCGTTAGTATCTTTAGCAACTTTCAAACGGAATGACTTCCACGGTTCATCTCCCCCCAATACCGTCTGTGCCATAACCGATGCACCAATTGAGGGGTGACCCCGGAAACCTTTATCTAATTCGGTTTCTCTTTCTCTTTTGCTATATAAAACTTCAAAGAGATCCGCAGCGTTGTTATTAGCAAGCTTAAGATCTGCAAAGTTGAAAAAACCATCTAAACGAGGTTTGGTAACATCTTTTTTATTAAACGGAGAGAAAATGGGGTTTTCGGCACTATCAATCTTCGTTTTTAATAAAGATGGTTGTGCAAGCATTTCATTATTATGAAATGTCTTATAGTAGTTTAAAGTTGTCACAGCACGCTCAAGACTACCGTTTGCATCGTCAGGATCAACAAAAAGCATGTAAAGTTCTTCTTTAGCGTCTGGCATCATTCCTGCCGCGGCGAGATGTATCAGGGATTCAAGACATTTTGCCCCTGTTCCACCAATACCAATAGCGTAATAACCCATCATTTTACCTCTTATAAATGAATGTTTACCAACGGCGCATTTGCTTGGCAAATATCGGCGTATATTTAACAGCTACGGGAGAAGAAAAAACCGTAGCCAACCAATAAGGAAACAATCCATCCACAACAAAAAATAGATATGCTAACCATAGACTGCTTTCAGCTTTTTCAACCAATAGTATACTGACAATAATCGCAGCCACAGGCAAAAGAAACAGAAAACCCCACAGTCCACGTTTTCCATAGGATTTCACATTATTTGATTTGAAAACTTTCTGTGCAAATCCATACCAAAGAAAAATCGCAACTAATGCAGCACCAACACAAATAAGTGCCCATTTTTGAAAACTTGCTATCCACTGTTCTATTGTAAGCGTATCAGACAGGTTCGGTGGATAATAGTCCTCTAAAATAATAGGTTCGACAATAAGAACTAAAAAAACAAACAAAAAAGTAAAAAATAAAGTTACTAATATAAAAATTATGTGTCGCTGCATATTAAAATAATCCGTCTTTACCTCTTTTTGATGTAGCAGTAAAATGTAGCGATTTGGGGATGATGCATCCGGGCAGTTACCAGCGAAAGGTTTCTAACAAAATTAACCAAATTAAGGGTCTTTGCGCCGTTGCGTTCGTCTCCCATATCCCATTCCGAACACCACTCAGGTGTTTGAAATGTATCAACATTTGGACTCAGAGTTACTTCATATAGATAGACTCCGTTTCGATGCAAGGACTGCGAGTCAAAACTAAAATCAACAATGAGTTCATTACTTTCTTCATTCCTTGAATGCTTTGATGTCACTTTCAGACATTCCCAAGCATTCAAACTGGGCTCGGTTTCTCCCATCGGAGCGTGTTTAGCACTAATAGAAGACATAAGTGTATCAGAATCAAAGACCATCGCATGCGGTAATAGTGTGTATTCCAGCGTAGCACGTATTTTAGCAGGATTAGTTTCTCTCCAAATTACATATTGTTCCAAGCGAGGATTTTGGCTATGATCAGAGTTTATGATCTTACGATTTAGATTATCTTTTTCAATTGAAGCACCTTCAAAGGATAATAACGGGCTGACCAAATACCGAGAAAAGATTATCGTTTGTGCCTCCGAAAATCCATTTGCTATTAAGCGATCAAAATAGTGCGCTATATCAGCGTGCTTGCCTAAAACAAGAAGATAGAAGGGACGAAATGTTTCAGGATTGCCGGGGTTACTCCGATAAGGCATCGATGATCCTTCACCAATACCGATGTCGTAGACCGTGCCATCAAATTGACTCCGTAACCCGAATAACCCGACATCATGACCTTTTTTAATATATTTTTCTTTCAGGTGGTTAATCAACAGAGTTATATCACTGTCATCTTGAAAAAGGTCGGTCACAATAACGACTAATTGATTTTCTGTGCTATGTGCCTCAACAGCTTCCGTAGGTGTGACGCCCTCTGTTGCCGTTTCAGGCGTGTCATTTACATCTATCTCTGATGTAGCTGTATTTTCAGGCGTGCTGCTCGCTCCCATCCGAGCATTGGCTAACTGCTCCTCGTGATCAATAATTTTTTGAATGAATGTTTTTCGAGAGATATGTTCTTGTTCATAAAAACTTTCATATCCAGCTTGCAAGTAGGTGCCCCTATTAATCGGCTCAACCTGTTCACCGAACCGAAAGAAATCTACCTTTTCATCTCTCCAGCCGCTGACAATCACACTCTCTAAATTGAGGCAAATTCGGGTGTAACGCGTCGAACCCGGAACAACGAAGCCTTGCATTGAGAGTGTAGCATCAAAATAGATGCGCGCTACGAGGCTGTCTGATATATCTCCAGAAGTTATGTCGGAAGCGGGATGAAACTCTGGGATATCCGAATCTTTACCGTTGTCACAACTTATTAGAAAAATAAAAAGGCATAGATAGATGGAGAACAGCAAAAATCTCGTTTTCCACCTTATTTTTTTTTCGTGCATTCTTGTGTACCAACATATAATAGTATTAATCTATTGCTCCAATGTTGCTGGTCTATCTCATCGTTTTGGTTTTTTGAAAAAATATACCATGGTCCTAATCCAAAAACCAGAGGCATTCAGTTTTTGGTGATCTGAGTGCATTATCGGGAATAGACAGGCACTGCTATGCACAAGAATCAGGGTTAGAAACCCCTCCCACAAGCGTGTTTTTGACAATTGAATAACTCTGTCTAAAAATAACTATCGTGAATTATAGAAAAAAAAAAGAAATTTGTCAAACAAAAAACCCTGATTCTCACGCCATTTTGCGAAATTTGCCTCAATTTCTTCTGACCACTTGCTGTCGATCTCGCCCGATGCGTACACACCTTCCCGTAATTGTCGGTGTCCAAATCTGTCTCGGAGTACGACCTTTTCACAGCGTTCGACCACCTGATGCGCGAAATGTGTAGGTTCTCAAAAACCGACTGGATGGGATTCAGGAATCCTCCAGTCTTCCGAAAGACGATGCACAACCTAACAGATTATGCGACACCGATTACAACAGCAGTATATTTTCCGTTATCGGTCTTCGAGTTGTCGGCGGAGTTGTTCTAATTCACGTTCCAATGCCTCACGTCGCTCCGTCTCTGCTACAGCCCGTGCCTCCGCTTCTGTACGAAGGTCCCGTTCTGCTTCCATCAGGAGTTCTGCTGCTTCCACACGCTTTTTTGCTGCAGCGTGAAGGTTACGTTCCTCTATGGCAGTCGTGATCGGGGTCCCATCGGGCAAGTATGGACGTAACAACCGGACATGGCTATGGTGTTGATCCGCCCACCGGAACGACAGGTTTAATGACTCGCTGAATAAGGCACCGCGCGTATCCGGGAGTATCTCAACAATGGTGTCTGAATCGCGGCTTGTGCGGCTTTCATTCCTGATTCTCACGCCATTTCGCAAAGTCTGCCTCAATTTCCTCCGACCATTTGCGATCAATTTCACCCGGCGTATACACACCTTCCCGCAGCCGTTGATGTCCGAACCGGTCTCGGAGGGCAACCGCTTCGCCTTGTTCAACCACTTGTTGTGCGAAATGCGGTGGAATAAAGATAACGCCGCCGCGTCTGCCTAAAACGATGTCGCCGGGTAAAACCGTCGCCTCCGCAATACGAATAGGGATGTTAATACCCGTCAAGGTGACGTTCGCAATCCCCGTCGGATCCACACCGCGCACGAATGTAGCGAAATCAGGTAACTCGTAGATACCGTCCAAATCACGGATCCCGCCGTCGATAACCATACCTGTGCCCGTTTTTGCATAGATGGAATTGCCGAGGTTATCACCAGCGAAGGTGCCATCTTTCACCTTACCAAACAAGTCAACAACGATGACATCGTCGCGGACGAGCGTATCAATCACCCATGAGTTTTGACCCCCGACGCGATCCTCTTTTTCGCCTTGTGCCGAGATAGCATCGTTGAAGTCAGGGCGGATAGGTACAAACGCACACGTCACCGCTCTACCGACGAGGATCCGATCTGGGTGAAGGTTCATCCAATCGCCAGCGAATTGGAACTTATAATTGTTGCCGTTGAGAACACCCCACGCCTGCTCAATACTGATCGCCTTCATGCGTCGAAGAATATCATCAGGGACGCGCGGTCGTCCATCAGGAAACCGGTCACCTTCCCATAAATGTGTCATCGCGAGGATGCTCTCTTTATCAATAAGTCGCATGTTAAGTCTCTTTCTGAAGGCAGAAAATAGTGCCTACAGTCCAGCGTTCTCCCATACCTGATCCAGTGATTCCGCAGTCGCTTTCGCCGCGTCCGCGGGTTCCATCTCGTTCACCGCTTTGCTGAAGGGTTCCGGTGTCACAGGTCCGTTGTAACCGAGCGCTGTCAGAATTTGCATCAACTCGGTAAGTGGGATCACGCCGGTTTCAGCGGGAAGACATCTGATGTTATCAATCTGATCATCTGGATCAATTCCGGCAGGCGCATCGTTGATGTGGACGTAAACCACATCCGATGCAGAGAGTTTGCGTACATCGTCCACTGTGGAACGGCAGGTGTACCAGTGCCATGTATCGAAGAGGAGTCCGACGTTTCCGGTGCCGACAGCAGCGGCGAGTCCTAACATCGCATCCATTGAATAGGCGAAGAGGTACTTGGAACCTTTGCGGCTCGTTGCGGGTCCAATGAACTCAAGTCCGATGGAGTGCCCGTGGTCTTTAAGTATCTCGGCAACACCACGTAACCGTTTAACAGAGAAGTCCCAGTTTTCCTGATACGTCATATCGTTTGAGGCGGGCCCAACAACGGTTGTTGTTCGATAGCAACCGAGTTCCGCAGCGAGGGCTGCACGTTCCGGCAGCTGCGCTAAACCTGCATCATAGTCGGCATCGGGACCGCGCCAATTGACACCGAAACCCCAGCCCCCCATAGAAATACCCGCTTCCGACCAGAGGTCTTTGACGTGTTGCACGGAGTGTTCTTGTGCAATTTGGTTGGCTTCGTCGATGTTCAGATCAAGACCTTCAAAACCGGCGTTCTTTGCGAGGTCTAAGCCTTCTGTCATATTTGCCCGGATGCCGATCGCACCGGTACTCAAATTCTTAAACATATTTTTTAACTTTCCTTGCGGTTCGGTCAGGCGAGTTAGAGACTTTTACGTTCTCTCCCGTAAAGTCGCCCTCCATTTCATTACGGGCTAACGTTTTTGATGTTATTTTTTTAGCTTTCCTTGCGGTTCGGTCAGGCGAGCAACTTTTGACCGCGCAAGACCTTTGCCGCGACAGCCCACGGATAATCCTCGTCCTCTGCTTTTGCATCGCGGTACGTCGGAATCCAGACCCAGCGTTCTTTGCCAGAACGGTTCGGATGGCTGGAATGGAGCGTCAAATCGTGAAAAAAGACAGCACCACCGGCTTCAATCTCCGCAGTAACGGCGAGGTTTTCGTCAACTGCACCCGGACGCAGCCGATTCCCGAAGCCGTGTCCGTCACCAGCATCACCATCGTGAACAATCGCAGATTTGTGGGAACCCGGAAATAACTTGAGGCATCCATTCTCAACGGTGGCATCATCAAGCGCAACCCAAATTGAGACTTTGTGGGCACCGTACCAATACGACCAATCTTGATGCCAAGGGCTTGCGAAGGTTATTGCGTCACTTTTGAAAACCACCTTGTCACTCAGGAACTCGATATCGGGTGCAAGGGTGCCTTCTAAAATGTCGAGTAATCGCGCGTCGCCGACTGCGGTTTGGAAGACCGGACTCCGTGCAGCTAAACCGACACAAACACCGTGTCCAGTGCCTGAACCTGTCTCCGCTTTAACGGCTTCTAAGATGTCAATACATTCTGATTTTAGCCGTTGGACTTCGGCTCGCGTAAACAGATTTCGTGCAATAGCAAAGCCATCTCTTGTAAAATCGTTACGAAGTGTTGCTATGTCAAGTGTCATCTTTTAATTTTCCCTTAGTTGAAGACAGCAGCCTGCAACAATACGCAGAAACACCTAAGCAAAAACACGCAGGCGGGTATGAGAAAAAAACGTCAAGAAACCTATTACCTCATTCAACGCCTTGCGAGTAATTAAAAAACTTCAATGTGAACTTCGCGTCCCGTCTCAGCACTTCTGAGCAGCCCTTCCATCATCTGCTGAACAACCAGCCCATGACGGAGCGGTGCCTTACAGGTTACGTCATCTAAAATGCATTCGATAAAGTGACCAGCGATAGCATCCCACGTTGACCCATACTGACTCTTTGGAGGCTTCCCATCTATGTCCTCAAATTCACCTTTTTTATCCGTTCGATAAAGCCGCAAGGGGCTCATAGTTGCACCTGCTTCTGTCCCGAAGAGCTCGATCTGAAATTCATCAGGTTGGTGTGATGCCCAGAAACTTTCCACCTGCAACCCGACTCCGCCTTCAAAAGTAATAAACCCACCCGCGTAGTCATCGGAATCATATTTTTCATAGATCTCTTTAGGTGCTTTCGTCCCCCTCCAGTAGCCGAGGCCTCGAGGTCCGAACTTCGCGCCAGCAGCACCGAGGACCGCAATTGGCTTCGGTAATCCAAGAATCCACCATGCCGAGTCAAGCACATGGACACCCATGTCGCGAAATGCGCCGCCGCCTTTCTGGATGAAACCGAGATTCCATGCGGGGATACCGCTCCTACGAACACTCCGTGCCCGAGCGTAATAGAGTTCACCGAAATAATTATCGCGGGCAAGATTGCCGAGATATTGACACTCTTTTCCAAAGCGCGTAGAGAGCGACATCATATTGACAACACCCGCCGCCTCCGCTGCTGTGACCAATTTTTGTGCCGCTGCCTCAGAATCCGCGAGCGGTTTCGTTACCATCACGTGTTTGCCGTTCCGCACGGCTTCCAACGCGATCGGGACATGCCACTGATTTGGTGTGCCGACGAATACCGCGTCGATGTCATCGGCTTTGCACATCTCTTTGTAATCTGTGTAAAATTTAACCTTCCCCGGTAAATCTTTGGCGAAAGCTTTCATCCGGTCTTCAAGTAAATCGCAGAGCGCGACAACATTGCCGCGTGGGTTTCTGGCGAGTGCCGCGCCGTTGGGTTTACCGATCCCCATACCAACGACACAAATACGAACCTGTTTTTTTCCTGATGCCATAAAAAGTGTCTCCAAATTTTAAATCTATTACTATTTTGGTCTCCCTTGGTGATCCAAGGCAGGGTTAACTTCGTTGCTGACCGGCTTAACCGTCCGAAGGTACGCCCAAATCGCCTTCAAATCCTCATCGTTCATCTGCGCGTAGTGTTTCGTCGGCATTGGCGGAAAAATCTTCCGGTTGCTTTCAACACCTTGATGATGTCCAGTCCGCATCGCGCCGATGAACATCTCCTCTGTCCATTCACCTAACCCGGTTGCTTTATCAGGGGTCAGATTTGAGGCAAAACTGGTTCCAAACGCGCCTGAGAAGGCACTTAGCTGCGGCGCAGTTACGATAAAAATGCCCTGTTGGATCATACGGAAATTATAGCGTGGGGAAGGCTGCCCTGCAGGATGTCCAGCGAGATACATATCCATATCATACTCGGCACCATCACGCGGCGTATGACAATATCCACACGCAGCGACTGCCTCCACGAGGTATTTGCCACGCTGTACCATATCACTCTGACTCTCGACAGCGCGGATGTTTAGCGCAATAATGGCACCGATAAAAAGTGCCACGATACAAAAGATTATGAGATTACGATGCATTCAACAGTTCTCCTTTAGTTTCAAATCTCGGACAAAATTTAGCACATTTTGTAAATAGATGCAATAGAAATAATAGAAAAAGGCGCGGTTTCAAACCGCGCCTATATTTCTGTTTCAAGCACCTCTAATAGCTATCCTAAAAACGATAAGATAACTTCGCATAGTAAAGCCCGCCGTTGAAACCGAAAGGTGCCGACCTTCTCGAATACGTGAACACACCGGGGGAATCAACAATCACATTGCCAATGCCGTCCTTTAAAGTACCAGCACGCGACTGTCCAATCTCGTTCAGATCGGGCATCTGATCGAACAGGTTGTTCGCACCGATCGTCAGCGAAAGCCCTTCGTTCAACTGATAATTGCTCTGGATGTCGGTGAGCCACTTCCCGCCATACGTCTGACGGGCTGGATCGTCGCCACTTCCCTCTTGGACGGTGTAACTACCGAAGTAGCGTAAGGCACCACCAATAGTGAGATCGCCAATAATGTAATCCGCACCGATATTCACGCGAGTGTTCGGCTGCCACTCCTCAATCATAGAGCGTTCCTGTGAAGGGAAAAGCGTGTCTTCACGCCCAATGAGAATTTCCGGTGCATCCACGTCACCAATAACTTCCGTATCCGCCCACGTTAACGCAACCTTCAAATTGAGGAAGGATTCGTTGTCAAAAGCAAGCAAGTAGCCCGCTGCGACATCAACACCTTGGGTGCGTGTCTGCGCGACGTTCGTGAACACCTGTGCACTACTCGCGCCCGCTGCAGCTAAATCTTCTATGTCATCAGCACTAAAACTGCCGCTTAGCACAATGCGATCATCAATTTGGATGAGGAATCCATCGACCGTGAGCCACATCTTTTCAACCGGTTTCAACACGAAACCACCGGAGACGTTGAATGCGGTCTCCTCTTTGAGTTCAGGGATACCGAGCGCACGCGCAGCATCGCTGTCATTACGGAAGGTACCGACTTCAAGTGCTATGAGTTCTTCTGTATTTCCGTCCTTATCAAGATCGTCGGCATCTACTTTGAATTGCGTGCTAATATTATTGAAGTAGAGTTGCTGCAGCGACGGCGCACGAAAACCAGTGCTACCGGCAGCACGAACCGCAACCTGTTTCGTCAGGTCGTAGCGAGCCGTCGCTTTTCCTGTGACGGTCGCACCGAAGTCGCTATACTGCTCACCGCGCACCGCTGCGCCCACGAGGAGCCCGGCACCCGGTTGCCCACTGAGATAAGATTCAAAGTCGGCATAACCTGCGATATTCGTCCGACTTTCGTCCACTTCGTTGTCGGGTCGAAAACCCGGGAAAACTTGGATACCGCTCGCAGCACCGCCTACGCCGAGGCCTGCATCAATCCATGAAAGCGGTTCTCCCGCATGGATACCATAACCTTCTCTGCGGAATTCAATACCGCCCGCAAGGTTGATGAGCGAGGACTGATAGTCCAACGGATAGGTGACATCTAAATTGAACGCTGTTTGTGAGAGTTCAAAGCCACCAGCATCTGCGGAGGTTGGACTACTCGGACCATAAGAGGCATTCAGGGAGTTGGAAATGAGAAAGTCGAATGTGTTCAAACCGTGGTTGATACTAACATCAACATTCAGGTCAGTCGATGCGTGTGTCCATGCCATACCTAAGGCAAGAGAGGTATCACCGATGTCGGTGTTAATCTCTGGCAAGAATCCATCCGGGTAAATCTCGGTGACGGTTCGTGATGCCTGGTTCGCTCTGCGATAGAAACCCGCACTATTGTTTTGGCGTGAGGAGTATCCACCAAAAGAATAGAGTTCTAAACCTTCAGCAAGTGGGAGTCCGAAATTATAGAATCCAACTTTCTGTGACGAATCGGCATCCCCGATTCGGAAGTTCTGACGTTCAAAAGTGTATTCGCGCGGGTCAAACCAGACCGGTTTTTCTGTCACAGTACCATCATCATTTTCGGTTTCAAGCATCTCATCTGCCGGTCTGCCTGGATCCACATCCACCCAATCATATTGGCGTTCGCCTGTAAGTCCAGCGCGGTTCGTGCGGTATCTGTCGCGCCATTCGGCGGTGAGATTCAGGAAGCCAGATTCGCCGACCTTCATACCGTAGTTCGCGTTACCGTTCCATGTATCGCCATCACCTTCATAGGTTTGCCCCCAATAGATGTCAGCATTGCCTGTATCCACATCGTCTTTGAGTACGATATTGATAACACCGGCAATAGCATCAGAGCCGTATTGCGCCGCCGCACCATCGCGTAGCACTTCAATCCGCTCAATCGCCGCTGACGGAATCGCATTGAAGTCTGTTCCGGCAGTACCACGACCGACCGACGTATTAACGTGTAGCAAGGCACTTTTGTGACGACGTTTGCCGTTGACAAGCACAAGCGTTTGATCGGGACCCAAACCGCGCAGCGTTGCAGGACGTAGCGCATCTGTACCGTCACTAATCGTTGAACTTGAGAAATTGAAGGAAGGGACTAACATCTGAAGCACACGACCGGTTTCCGATTGACCGGTAAGGCTCAGCTGCTCTCTGTTGACAACTTCTATCGGCACGGGGGCCTGCAGTGCTCTTCTGCCTATGCTACGGGTACCCACCACCACCACTGCATCAACAGTTTGGATCGGGGCAAGCACTACTGTCACTTCGGTCTGTCCAGCAGTCGTATTCAGGCGTTTACTCGAAAATCCGATGGCTACTACGGTCAGCGACTGTGCTCCTGTCACGTCGCTAAACATAGTATTTCCAGAGGCATCTGTTGTCTGTTCTTCGTTTCCAATTTGTACTTTCGCTTCTGGAATGGCGTTCCCATTTTGATCTTGAACGACGACCTTCAGGGTTTCAGCACTCGCAACCATTGGCATGACTGATACGATACCTAATAAAATCGCCACAACGCACCAGAAATATCGTTTATTATCTAAAATTGACATTTGATTGATTGATCCTCCTTAAAAATTGTGCCACAAAAAAGAGCGCATCGTGTGACTTCCATGAATTCAAACACTATTTGCTATTACCGTGGTCGCAATGATTCACGAAACATCCGCAATTATAGTGAATTCCAAGTTCCCCTTGATAAAAGCGGTTACGGCGTTAGTTTCGTAAAAGTGTTCACTTATTTTTGGATTTTACTATACGGTTTAATTATGTATTATTTTTTCCGCAAAATGCAAATTAAAGTCGGAAAATAACACACAGAAGCACTTTTTTTAACAACAAATTCGGTTTTTGTGCTAAAATAGGTAAAAGTTGCTACAATTTATGCTTTAATAGGCGGAATTTTTGTATAGCGTTCAATTTTCGTATCCTTGAATGCATTAAAAACCCATCTTTGGCAAGATTCCACCCGTTACTGGGGAGAAAAACGAAAAAACGACGCGAAACCCAATCGTTAAAAAAATATACGGCTTAATAATGAATTCTCCATTGACGCTCGCGCAGATTTTAGAACACGCACACCGTATACACGCAGATAAACAGGTTACCACACTGCTGCCCGACGGAACACTGCATCGTTATAACTATATTGCGTTATACGAGCGCGTGAAGCAATTGGCAAACGCTATCACCCAATGCGGGATTCAGCGCGGCGATAGAGTTGCAACGTATGCTGCCAATACCTATCAACATTTAGAACTCTACTACGCGATTCCGTGTATCGGTGCCGTGCTCCATCCGCTCAACGTCCGTCTCTCGCCTTTGCAATTGGCACAAATTGTAGGTGAGGCGGAAGACAAACTCATCTTTGTTGATAGCGAGTTTACAACGCAATTCAAGGCATTTCAGAACAAGATTGCATGTAAACAGGTTATCCACTTCAACACGACAGCTGCGGATGCCGATGTCCCTTATGAACGGCTACTCTCTGAAGCCACATCCACATATACATGGGATATCCAAGATGAGAATTGGGCGATGGGACTCTGCTATACCAGCGGCACACAAGGTGAACCGAGAGGTGTTCTCTACACACACCGCTCCATGTTTCTCCACACGCTGGCAGCGAACCAAGCCGATGTTTTCGGACTGACAGAGGCTGATGTCGTCTTGCCGATCGTTCCAATGTTCCATGCGATGGCGTGGGGATTGCCCTACGCAAGCATGTTTGTTGGCGCAGATATCGTGCTACCGGGTGCCAAACCGCCATGTATAGCCAAACTTATTGCCGAGACAGGTGTCACTGTCGCTGCAGGCGTACCAACAGTTTGGGCACAGGTATATCCCGAATTACGCAAAAGGCGAAAAGATATCCGCAGATTGCGGCGATTGATCGTCGGTGGAGAAGCAATGCCACTGCCCCTCATAGAAGCCTACGAAAAGGAACTCGGCGTTGAGATCTGCCACGCCTGGGGAATGACAGAGATGTCCCCTACTGGAACGTTCTCGAAACTACGCAGGGCGCACCGGAGTTTATCGGATACTGAGAAATGGCGAATTAAGGCAAAGCAGGGGCGACCTATACCAGGCGTTGAACTCCGGATCGCAGCGGAAACATCTAACGGTTTCACGGAGCTGCCTTGGGATGGCGAGACCATCGGGGAATTACAGGTCCGAAGCCCGTGGACAGCGAATAGCTACTATAAAGTTAAACCGACTGCGGAACACTTCACAACCGACAAATGGTTACGCACCGGAGATATGGCTACGATTGATGCCGATGGCTACATGCAAATTGTTGACCGCGCGAAAGCACTCATCCGAAGCGGCGGAGAGTCTATTTCAAGCATCGCCTTGGAGACTGTACTGCTGAAGCATCCATGCGTGCATGAGGCAGCAGTTGTCGGCATACCTGATGAGAAATGGGGAGAACGTCCGTTCGCTGTCGTTGTACTCGCAGAACAAACAACCGAGAATATCTCAGATATCCTTAGACAGCAACTCGCATCTGAATTCCCTAAGTTCTGGATTCCAGACAAGTTTGTTTTTGTTGATGAAATCCCGAAAACGAGCGTTGGAAAATCCGATAAGCGGGCACTTTTGGCGCAGCTTGCCAGCCAAAATTTACTCGACAAAAGTAGCACTGCTTGCCAGAACCCAAAATTGGAGTCCGTTCATAAAAAGTAGCGGGACACACTGAGTACACTGCTGCAGACTTAAGCATCAACAATGTTATTGGAACCTGTCGGAAACCCTGAAAAATCGGAGCGAAAACCCAATCGTTAAAAAGGGAGAAATCGCATGAAAATGAAAGCCGCTATCTATACAGGCATTGAACAAATCGCTATTCGTGAGGTTGAACGTAACGAACCGCCGCCGGGCTTTGTCCTCGTTGACACCAAACAGACGGGTATTTGCGGCAGCGATCTGCACAGCTATTTCGGGCATTGGGGACAATCACATGAAAACGCAGCGGGGCATGAAACATGTGGCGTTGTCACGGCCCTCGGCGATGGCGTAACCGCGTTTGATATCGGAGACAAAGTTGCTGTAGAATGTTTCTCCCATTGTGGAACCTGCAAGTATTGTGAAACAGGACAGTATAATCTCTGCTTCAATAGAGCTTGGATTTCTCCGAACATGCACGGCGGGTTCGCAGAATACACAGCAACACACCATTCAGGACTCTTCAAATTACCGAAAGCGATGACGTTTGAACAGGGCGCGCTCGTTGAACCACTCGCTGTTTCACACCGGGCCGTCGCACGTTCGGGTGCCAACTCCCGAGACACAATCGCTATTATCGGTGGCGGTACCATTGGGCAGTTCTGTTTGGCGGATGCAGTTGCCGCAGGTATTAAGGAGACCTTGATTACCGTTAAATACGCACAGCAGGCAGAGTTGGCAAAAGCACTCGGGGCAGATCACATCGTCAACGTTGGCGATACCGATGTTCAGGAATACGTCAAGGATGTCACAAATGGCATCGGTTTTGACGCAGTGATCGAAACCGTGGGAGGCGCGGAGAACTTTAACACCGCAACTACTATCGTTCGGAAACAAGGTGCTGTTGTCCTCGTCGCTGGGTACTATAAACCGCTTGAAGTCAACCTCTCTACTATCGTCTGGTCGGAGGCATTCATTACAGGTTCCAACTGCTACGGTTATAGCGGGATGGAGACAGATTTTGAAGCGGCGATTGAGTTAATAGACTCCGGTAAGGTCGATGCCACGAAATTCGTGACGCACTACTACCCACTCGACGAGATCAGCGAAGCCTTCCGCGTGTCTGCCGATAAAACTTCCGGTGCAATCAAGGTACATGTCTGTCAGGAGTAGCGTTTCGCAAAAGTTTAATATCGCATTAACCGCACCGTTCACCCAGACCCCGGTAGGGGCGGTTTTGCGGTGTACTCACCTGCCCCCTGCCCCCCTGATAAGGGG
>CAZQIP010000054.1:0-14832 GCA_964593655.1 uncultured bacterium
TTTCCTCGGAAACGCTAACTGCTACGAAGCACAAGCCCCGCCCTTTAGGGCGTGGGTGCCTTGACTAGTTTTTGAACTTTTCTCCGAAGCCTTTGGACTTAGAAGGAAAACCCGCTCCTATAAAATTTAGTAAATTTAAACTGTATCCAAAAATCCGAATTCACGCAACCGATCAATCCAACGCTGTCGCTTTTCACTGCCCGACGCATTTGCGACCCAGTCTGGATGGTAGAGCGGGTCGTCTGGGCGGTTAAATTGTTCGGGCGTTCTCGCATTGCTGCGTGCCCGATTACGTGTAGCGGCATCTTCTTGAGGTGTCTTCGGATTGTTGTAGTAGACCACTGTACACATCCGACGGTCTTCACTACCGCCCCAACTTGCATGCCAGCAGCGCATATCAAAAGCAACCACGTCCCCCGGTTCCGATTCGCAAACATAACCCGGCACATCACAAATCTCCAGTCCGAGTTCATTCAGATTTTCCCGTAGATCTTCGTGCAGCGGATTCTTGTGAGAGCCAGGGATGAGTCGCAACGCGCCGCTTTCTGCATCAACAGGTTCCAAATAATACGCAAATTTCACGCCATAGCAGTCTTGGGTTGGATCGGCGTTATGGTCGGGATGCCAACTGGTATTGCCGACATAACGGTTCGCATCCGAGACAATGAAGAATACATCATCGCCGTAGAGTTGCTCTGCCACTTCAGAGAACCGTGAATCTTCTGGTATATTCGCGAAGAACGGTGTCTCGGGTCCCATCATCGGTAACCAATGTCGGCGCGTGCCATCAAACGGTGCATGACGATATGCCGATGCCATTGCCGCTTCAAACTCCTTGTGTATTGTGTGCAGCTCGTCTGGGTTAAATAATTGCCGAAAAATGAGGAAGCCCAAGGTGTGAAAATGCTTGATTTGTTGTTGTGTAAGCATGATGTTCCTCCAGGTTTTATCGCGCGAACTTCTGCTGCAGTTTTGGGGTGTCTATAACATCGCGGTTGACGACCCATGATGGGATTTGTCCAGAGGCTACGCTGATAATACTCTCACATGCACTCTTGCCATTGCCTTCAAAGCACTCATCGGTCCAGCATATACTATGTGGGGTGACAATAACGTTATCCAAACTTAAAAGTGGGTCATCATCACGAATAGGTTCCTGCTCAAAGACATCGAGTCCTGCGCCTTGAATCCGTCGATTCTGGAGTGCTTCTGTGAGTGCCTGCTGGTCAACGATTGGACCGCGTGCGGTGTTAATCAGGTAAGCCGTCGGCTTCATCAGCCCGATACGTCTCGCATCGACGAGTCCTCGCGTCTCTTCGTTCAACGGACAGCAGACGCAGACAAAATCAGCGGTTTGCATCAAAGTATCCAAATCGACGAGTTCTACGCCGATCTCTTCTGCTTCAGCAGGTGTGACGTACGGATCACAGGTGATGTGACGCATTCCGAACGGTTTCGCAAGTTTGAACGCCTCTTTTCCGATATTGCCCATACCGACGAGCCCGAGCGTCCTGCCGACTAACCCCATTCCCATGTAATTTTTCGTGTCTCTCCATCCACCAGCACGGGTGAGTCGATCCTTTATTAACAACTGATGACTCAGCGATAACACGAAAGTCATAATAGAGGTGGCAACCGGGCGGCGAACCCCATCGGGTGCAATTGTGAGCAGGACCCCATTTTCGGTACACGCTTCGACATCTACCTTATCATATCCGACACCGAACCGAGCGATAATCGCCAACCTGTCAGCATCTGTGAATGTCTCTGCTGCGATACCCGCGCCCAACACTAAGAGCGCATCATAATCCTGCACCTGTGTTGCTTGTAATACCGGTGTGTTTTCTGCAATATATTCCCAGTGCAGACCGGCTTGGTCAAAGAGTGGACCGGCAATGTCATCTAAATCAGAAGTGCCATCGGGGCCCACGAAGTCACGTGTGATACCTACACGAAATACGGGTTTGTTCATTGTGATTCCTATTTAATTCTTATTTTTCGAGCCAAATGTGACGGAAGTACCGCCATTTCAACGGATGCAGTTTGAGATCTTTAACCTTTTTGTTAATGACTAAAATCTGTTTTGCGTGCGCCAACGGTACCCACGGTACATCTTTATGGAAAATCTGCTGTGCTTCTTGGTAGAGCGCAACCCGTTTGTCTCGATCATTGATTGCCCGCGCCCGTTCCAGCACATCTTGCATCTCATCACTTCGGTAAAATGCGATGTTTCCAGCAGGTTTCTCCGCTGAGGATTTACTTAAAAGGAAGTAAAGGAAATTATCTGGGTCACCGAGGTCGGCACTCCATCCTAACATTGCTATATCATGCTCCCCATTTTTCGTCTTCTCCAGATAGGTGCCCCAGTCGAAGGTCACTATTTTTGCCTCAATACCGATGTTTCGGAGTTCCGATTGCAGCACTTCAGCCAGGGCGCGTCCATCAGGAATATAGGGACGCGGCACGGGTAGTGCCCAGAGTGTCGTCTCGAATCCGTCAGGGTATCCGGCTTCCGTAAGCAGTTGCTTCGCGCGTTCAGGATCGTAGGCATAAGCCTCAATCGAATCGTCATAACCCCAGAGTGTCGGTGGAATGGGATTCTTCGCTGGGATTCCCAAACCTTGATATAGATGTTCAATAATCACGGGTTTATTAATGGCGTGGTTGATAGCGAGCCGGACTTTGTGATTGTCGAAGGGTGATTTGTCCATGTTCATCGCCAAATAGCCGATGCTCATCCCGGGTTGCGATAGTAATTCAAGCGACGCATCCTCCTGAATCTGTTGCAAATCGTCTGGATTTGGGAACTCCATTGCGTGAAGGCTCCCTTGCTGAAGTTCAATGAGCCGCACCGAATTGTCAGGAATAGAGCGGAAAATGACCCTATCCAACATGGGACGGCTACCCCAGTAAGTGTCGTTTGCCGCAAGCACGATTTTATCGCCTCTATCCCACTGCACAAACTTGAACGGCCCCGTGCCAACGGGATTGTTGGAAAAGGCATCCCCCCATTTTTGAACGGCTGTTGGACTGACAATAGAGAACGGCGTTATGGCAATCGTATAGATAAAGGGCGCGTAAGCCGTTTTCAGGCGAATCTGGACAGTAAATTCATCAACGGCGGTAATCGTATCCACGATCTCTGCCAAGCCAGTGGCTATCCAATAGATATAACTACCACCCACCTTATGGAAGGGGTGTGTCTCATCGTGCTGTCGGTTAAGCGAAAAGAGTACCGCCTCGGCGTTGAAAGGAGTGCCGTCATGGAAGGTTACGCCTTGCCGCAAGTGAAAAGTCCAGGTCAAACCGTCTTCTGAACTCTCCCAACTTGTCGCAAGCCCCGACTCAAGTTCAGTGCTCCCATCTTTGTATGCCACGAGTGTATCATAGATATTGTCGCAAACTTTGAAAGATTCTCCATCTTCCTCAAGTGCTGGGTCTAACCCGACAGAGTCGCCGCCGCGTCCAAATATTAGGGTGCCGCCCTGCTGCTGATGCGAATCCGCGGACGCAGGCGAAAGCATGGCAACCGGCAGTATTAGGAGAGTCAGTAAGAAAACCGGTGTGAAAAAGTTGTTTTGCATAAATTTCTCCGATGTGTATTGAAAAGATATATGCTTTATGATACAGACTTTTCTGCGAAATGTCAAGCGGTCTTTTTCTTATCAGTTGTAAAGGGTATATTTGTCCTTTTGTCTGCTATTTGGATACAAGTCGCTACCGCGTTGTGGGGATTTGAAACCTCAGTGCTGTAAAAGTCGTTTTATTAAAGGGGACAATGTATTAACTAAGAGTAACGAGGTTCCGAAGGCACCTGATACAATTCTTCGGTGTGTTCTATGGCATTATTAGGATACAAACCTCGCGCTATGAACAGAGCATCTGGAAAAAAATATGGTATCTTTTGAGCAACTCATCCAGAATCTAACAGATACAACGCAGCCGAGCATTGTGCGTAGCAGTGCTATCGCGGATCTTGTCGTGCAAGGCAGCCCACAGGGTGTAAAGTTTCTAATTGAGGCCCTTACTGACTTAGACTCAATGATACGGCGCGAAGCAGCAAAGGCACTTCAGGACTTGGATGCCACAAGTGCAACCGAGCCACTGCTGCGCGCGTTGC
Organism: uncultured bacterium; assembly: GCA_964593655.1. Lineage (GTDB taxonomy): Bacteria > Poribacteria > WGA-4E > WGA-4E > WGA-3G > WGA-3G. The sequence goes on from CAZQIP010000054.1 coordinate 4,121, forward strand.
AAACGGAGTCGAATGATTTAACACTTTGGGCAATGCTTGAAGCTCTCAGCGAATTGGGAACCCTTAGTGTACTTCCTACGCTCGAATCGCTTCTGAATGTTGACTCTATGCTCACGCGGATAGAGGTAAAAAAAAGTATCTCTCGCATCCAAGGGCGCTACCCCGACGCAGCTGCCGTCCCATCTCCAGCAGCCTCCAAGCCTGCACCGCGTCAGACATCGGGACAAAATCCGCCACCATCTCATCTTGAACCTCCTACTGAAACGGAGGCACCCAACGATACACCTATAGAGAAACCGGAAGAAATAGTGCCGGATGAGAGATTCGCTGACGAACAGTCGAGTATCTCTATAGAGTTGACATCTACAAATCCACCCGCTAATCCAACTGAACCGACTTTAGCAGAACTTGACGAGATAACTGACACAGCGGATCGCGCACAGCCCGTTGACAAATCTGCTGAAATTATAGATGAAACCGGACCGACAGCAGCAGCGGAAACATCCGCAAGCCTGCCTAATAACCTTGATGAAGAGACGCTAACCGATCCGGAAAATGCAGGCGAAGCGACAGATGATACACAATTTGCTGATGAAGCGGAAACATCCGCAAGCCTGCCTAATAACCTTGATGAAGAGACGCTAACCGATCCGGAAAATGTAGATGAAGCGACAGATGATACACAATTTGCTGATGAAGCAGTCGAAACTACGGATGAAACGGAAGGGACAGAATCGGTTGCATCCGATCCGGAGCCGCCACAACGCGAAGATGATACAGATATAAAGGATTTATCAGATACAATCGCGGGATCCCCTCGGCTTGCAGGTTCATCCGTTAACCTCCCGGTATTAGCCCCGAACGCCGCGACTGTGCCGTACGATCCGAAGGGAACAGCCCTTGAACCGACACCTGCCAATTTTTTCCTTACGCTACTGCATCCAAACCGATATTTTTCTAAGCAGTGGATGTCCAGAACGCGCGCCTATCTAATATTGTGGGCTGTTCTCATTGCCGGTGTCATCGGATTCACCCAACATCAGAAGCACTTCAGAGCAGAATCAAACTCGCTGTCCCGCATTGGGCTCTCCACCGACGAACTGCCAGAATTGGCAAAACGCTCCTTAGCCGAAGGCGATTTTCATATTCAAGAGGGGTATTATAGAAAAGCCATTAGTGCTTATGAACTGAGTCGAGAACTCGGGGCACTCCCTATTAATTTCTACAGAAAACTCGGATTCGCATACTTCAAGGAAGGACAGTACGCACTCGCTGTTGAAGCGTTTGAGTTGTTTTTAGAGGTGCGAGATGACGAGACACCCGATGTATTTGCCGCGGAAGCATCGCTTATGGGTGTATACCCACTCACTTCAGTGGGAGAAGGTGCTACGCGCGACTATGAAACCTACAATATTCTCGGCATGGCGTATGCCGAACTTGGACGTGTGTTAGACGCGCAACGTGCTTATGAGCAAGCGATCCGTCTCGCGCCCAAATATGGCGAAGCCTACAATAACCTTGCACGTCTCCACGCGAACAACCACCAGCACCCGTTAACAGCAGATTTTGGAAATCCGGAAATTTCTCCAAAACTAAGACTTGCTGAGGCGTTGGCATATACAGCTGTTACGCTGAATCCAGATGTAGCCGCTTATCATGATACTTTGGGTTGGATTTTGGCGAAACGCGGGCAGGTGAATAAGGCAATGAAAACTTTAGAACGTGCTATTAATCTTCAGAAAGATGCTATTGAACCGCACTACCATCTTGCACAAGTTGCACTGGCAGCCAACGAACGGCAAAAAGCAGCAAAAGCCATCCGTAACGTGTTCAAACTCAAGCCTTCCTTTGTGCCCCTCAACACGGTCAAGTAGCAGTGCTACTGCATTTTATATACTCATATCTCAATTTTCGTTTCGCTCCCAAGTTAATTGAACATAGCACCTACTCCGTATTGGCTCATTTTCGTATTTTGAGCGTGAGGTTTCGCGGTAGCAAGTATTATGTTTTAAAGAACCGGCGACCTCGATGTCGTTCCACGGTTTCCACCAGCATTTTTTCTGAGTGAAGAACTTTGGATTAAGGTAATGCTTGGTCCGCGGATCTGCTTCCACCCGTTCAGTAGCCCTACTCTTTGCCGCTTCCAGGCTTACACTTTTAAAAGTCGTTTTGACTTGGTAAACGTGCACAGGCTCTTCTGCAGTTGGGTATGAGATGATACCGTATTCAATCGTGTATTCGACCGTCTCTGCGAAAATATTAAGATTGTGCTTCATCAACACTTACCTCTGATTAATCGGTTTGAAGTGTGTAAAATATCTGTGATTCCACAGGATATTCAAGGCTGTAGTGCATTTATTATTCGCTTGGCATCTTTTCCATTATCGGATGATGGAGAGTTTGCCAACGCGCCGATCTGTGTCAGACGAAAGGACGTAGATATAAATGCCGCTGCTGATGCCGGAGAGATCCCAAACTTTTTTCTCACGCTCACGTTCCGTCTTAGCGAGCGACGCAATACAGTTGCCACTGACATCATAGATATAAATATTCGTTCCGGCAGGCAGGTTATCAAATGTAACCTGATCGCATGTTGCTGGATTCGGATAGACGATTGTCTCGGCAAGTTTGGGTGCTGGCAGCGTTATCGTCAACATTCTCGTGTCATCTTCGAGGGCGGCACCGTATATATCCGAAAGTTGTAACGCCTCAATCTGATAGCGGTTGCCTGTCTGGAAGACTTCAAGCGGAAATGTAAGTACGACCCGCTGCCGCGTCTTATCAAGCATCGCTGAACGCGGTGTATAGCTCTTTAAGTCGCTGTTTGCCCCTCCTTGCTTGTACAGCCGGTAACGTCCAGCGAAGGTTGCCGAGATACCCATCGGTTTGTCAAAATTCAACGAGATTTGATTCGGCGGTGAATACATCGCATCTCGCAATCGCGGGCGTTGGGTTGCGACGACAGATACAGGTGTGGAACGTCCTGAAAGTTCACTGTTGCTATCGCGATCAAAGACGGTTAAAGTGTTATTGCTATTAAATAATAAAACGTTCTCACCATCTCCACTGACATCTGCCACAATCGGATTGAAAGTGTTTGTCGCCGAATGGTGCCAGATCGGGCGGTAATCTACGCCATCATATTGCACAAGGTAAAAATTCGGTGCGACGACCATACACAATTCATTGCGTCCATCGTTGTTCGCATCCGCAATAGCCATTCCATTCCCGCCATCGCGCACATCATGAATGCGTTGCGTCCATACGGGTCGATAAGTATCGTTTGCATCGGAGCTGAAAACAGTTAAAAGCCAGTGATGGTAAGGAATATCCAATTCTATGGTGCCGACCTTGGTCCCTGCCTTCACACAGACAGCGAATTCCGCTTTGCCATCACCGTCCATGTCTCCAGCGGCAAAGAGTTCTGGGCTGCCTTCCGGCAGCGTAGTTGTCCATGTATGTCTGTATTGGTTGTTTCCAATTGCCTCGTATGTAAATATATCTCCGTCGCTATCGCCAATTAAAATATCCGTCTGTCCATCGCCATCAAAATCGCCGATAGCGACATTCGCGCTAATTCTGTTCTCGCCTAACGTCGGGTTTTCGAGCGTAGCGGTATCGTGATAGTTGTTATCTCCATCTGCCTCGTATATTAAGATAGCATTGGTGGTGTTATCGCGAGTGAAAATTTCGGGTGCACCATCTGTATCCGCATCCGCAATTGTTATACCCCACTTCCCCGGTGCTTCCCAGATGCGTTCCGTTGGAAATTCGCCTTGTGCGGATTGTTCGAGCAAGAACGTCACATCTGGTGGACTACACAATACTTCCATGAGACCATCGTTATCTGTGTCGGCGATGGCTCTCGGCAAGAAGGGTTCAGTAAATGAGAAAATTCGCTTGAAGCTGCCGTTATCCTCAATCTCAAAAATGTGTGCCAAGTTCGTACCCATTTCCGCAGTGATAAGTTCTAATCCTCCATTCTTGTTTAGATCTACCGGTGTAGCGACAGCATGCAACGCGTGTTGCATTGATATGCCTTGCGAAAGGTGCAGTGGATTCATCAGCATGTCTTGTACGTCAACCTCATACAAATTGCCGTTATTGTCATCAATTCGGAGTCCACCTGCACGATTTTTTGCTAATAAGCGATACTGATAAACACCCGGGGATATACCTAAATCGGACAAGTTCACGATATGGAGAAGATTCTCTGAATCCGAGCGGGCAGCACTAACGATATTCCCGTTTGTCTGAAAAATCTCTATTTCTCCGATAGAAATCTCATCCGTTTGCCACAGAACCACTGATGTAAGACTGTTTCCAACGAACCATGCCTGTGATTCATATTCAGAAATGAGCGGTGCGGTGTGATTCACTTCAACAACAGTTCTGTCTCTTTTGATCTCACCCGTTTTCGATTTGACACTGAGCCGTACCGTGTATTTCCCTTCCGTTAAGGTGGAAGTGTCCCATTTGTATAGGCAAACATTAAATTTCGGTTTCGTTTCCACAGTTCCTAAAGGAAACCATAAATCCGGTACTTCGCCGATGCCATATTCTAACCAGTATGCAGTGAATCCATCCCCTCCAGCACTGCCAAAAATCTCAATTTTTTCAATATTACGGGGTTCTGCATCTTGTGAGAACATTCGGGCGGTGTTAATTTGCACAATAAATGCTGTTGGCGCGGTGAGTGCGGCGTATGCATTAAGCGAACCGGCACCAACGAGGTTACTTATAAAAAGTGGGTCTGCGGTCCTAATCAAGATTTCCCGAACCTCTGCATTGGTATAATCTGGGTTCGCAGCCCTAACTAAAGCCGCAACGCCAGATACATGCGCAGCCGCCATGGATGTGCCAGATACATTCTGATACCCACCGTTCAAATCGGTACTGAGAATCTCAGCACCCGGTGCAGCAATGTCAATTGTCGCACCAAAATTGGAATCGGTGTACAGCTGCCGATCCTGTTCAACCCCAGCAACCGAGATAACAGTTTTAAGACCAGCAGGATACCACGATCCGACGGCTCCCTCGTTTCCTGCAGCCGCAATCATAACACATCCACGAGCGTAAGCGTATGCTACAGCGTCTTCTACGATGAAGGCGTTTACGGTGTCTCCCCAACTCATATTAATCACCTGTGCCCCATTATCAGCAGCATAAACGATAGCTGCAGCGACATCGTCATTTTGGAGATACCCACCACCCCCATATTTAAAGCCGGCTCTCAACGGCATCAGACGACACCGCCACGCGATGCCAGCAATCCCAATCTGGTTGTTCGCTTCCGCAGCAATAATACCGGAGACCTGGGTGCCGTGGCCTCTTTCGTCTTCTGGTTCGTTATCGCGCACCCTCGAATCGCCGTTCCTCGGTAGCGTCGGCGCATCGCTGAAATCCCAGCCGTTAAGATCGTCAACATAGCCGTTCCCATCATCATCAACACCGTTCCCCGGAACTTCACCAACGTTTCGCCAAAGTTGCGAACGAAATTCGGGATGCTGCATATCTACACCGCCATCTACAACAGCCACTGTTACTGCTGGGGTTCCCTGTTCAATATCCCACGCTTGTGGCATATTCATTAAAGCTAAATTCCACTGTTCGCCATAGTTCGGGTCGTTCGGTACTATTTCGGCGCACGGACGATTGAGACGGTTCATCTCAACCGCTTCAACTGATGGCTGTCTCGCATACCGTCGCTGCAACGGTTCCAATGCCCATTCTGCTGGAAACCGAATGAGATAGTTACGACGGAGACGTGGATGTTGTCCGGCAGGAGTCATCGGTGAGAACACGGGCGAAATGGACACTGCACCGAGTTTTCTACTCAATGCGTCGAGTTCCTTACGAGAAGCGTCTGGACGTAAGCGCACAATCAGTTCACCGGGCGCGTGAGTGATTTGCGGAAAACTGTCTGAGTTGCTCTGCGCAAAGGCGAATTGGACATTTATAAACAACACGAGAATGTAGATATAGATGGATTTCTTTGTCATAATTTTTTGTAAGCTGCGAAGAGACCTCCGTTTATTCAACGCTGTACCGCCGTGTCTACTATTTTGTCAGCATCATTCAGTTCTTCCATAATCTCGGTTTTCGCACGCAGGTGCTTCTCCTGCTGACTGCTGACAATTGGCTTTCTTGTATTTAAAATTGCAATTCTAACATCAATCTGCTATATTATTAATGGTAAGGGATTCACGCGGAAAAAACAAATTTTTTGTCCACAAGAAAAATATAAGGAATACAGGCATGAAAGCATCAGAACTCACCATAAAATGTTTGGAAAACGAAAATGTTGACTATATTTTCGGAATACCCGGCGAAGAAAACCTGGATATCATGGATGCCTTATTGGAATCCGATATTCAATTTATTCAGACGCGCGATGAACGAGGTGCCGCCTTCATGGCGGATGTCTACGGTCGTCTGACTGGCCGCGCCGGGGTGTGTCTCGCTACCCTTGGTCCTGGTGCTATGAACCTTGTCACAGGCGTTGCGGATGCGAATATGGATCGGGCACCGCTCGTCGCCATCACCGGACAAGCGAGTTTGGACAGGATGCACAAGGAATCGCACCAATACATGGATGTCGTCTCCGTGTTCAAACCGATGACGAAATGGAACACGCTTATCCACCTTCCCGAAATTATCCCCGAATCCATAAGCAAAGCCTTCAAAATCGCGACAAGTGAAAAACCGGGGGCGACACATATAGATTTTCCAGAAGATGTCGCAAGCATGCAAATTGATGCGGAGCCTATCTCACACGATTTCCAAAGTGAGACGGAACCTATCGTCTCCTGTTTGCAACGCGCCGCGCAGCTCATTAACGACGCAAAACAGCCTATTATCCTTGCGGGAAATGGCGTTGTCCGCCAAAATGCTGCTCGAATGCTCACCCAATTCGCTGAAATGACGAATATCCCTGTTGCACACACTTTTATGGGCAAAGGCAGCATCCCTTGGACGCATCGCCTCTCGCTCCTGAGTGTCGGGTTACAAGCACACGATTTCGTCTCCTGCGGGTTTGACCGGGCAGACCTTGTTATCGCTGTCGGTTACGATATCGTCGAATACCACCCACGCCTCTGGAACCCGAACCGCGACAAAAAACTCATCCATATTGATACACAACCGAGCGAAACCGATGCCTCGTACATTACCGATGTCGAGATGGTCGGCAATATTCGCCAGAGTCTCAGGCATCTCATGGCAGAAGAAATTTATCCGAAGGACGCAGACTACGCTTCTAACACGCTCCGCAAAATCATACTTGACCAACTTAACGCACATCGCGATGACGCAGATTTCCCGATGAAACCGCAAAAAATTCTAAGCGATGTCCGTTCTGTACTCGCTGAGGACGACATCGTTATCTCTGATGTCGGCGCGCACAAAATGTGGATTGCGCGCATGTATCCCTGCCATCAACCGAATACGTGCATCATCTCCAATGGGTTCGCTGCCATGGGCATCGCGCTCCCGGGGGCTTTCGTCGCTAAATTGATCCATCCAGAGCGTAAATGTTTGGCAATCTGCGGTGATGGCGGGTTTATGATGAACTCACAGGAACTCGAAACCGCTGTCCGAACCGGTGTGCCTTTTGTGACCCTTATCTTCAATGATGAGGCTTACGGGCTTATTGAGTGGAAACAGATGAACGGCTTTGGCAGACCCGCACATATTGATTTCACTAACCCCGATTTCGTCAAATACGCCGAAGCCTTCGGTGCCAAGGGTTATAGAGTTAAAGCGAGTGACGAACTGGTGCCTATACTCAATGACGCGTTCAGTCAGAAGGTGCCTTCGGTCATCGACTGCCCCGTCAATTACGCAGAAAATCTACGATTGACGGATGAACTTGGACAGTTGACATGCCCGATTTAACGCTTTCTGTAGGAGCGAGCTGGGCTCGCGATCTGTAATGATTGCTGATTTAATATTTTAATCTTCTTTCAGACGCTAATCGTGGTTTTAGTCTATTTGCTTTCGGATATGCTTCGTTTTTTCTAAAGGAGGATGCTACACCTAAAAATGGCAGTTTCAACAATTGAGTGGGCAGATGGCAGCATTCGGATGATTGACCAGACGCTGTTGCCCAACGAATTCAAACACATTTATTGCGATGACCTTCCGTCAACGTGGGAGGCAATTAAATCTTTGCGCGTCCGTGGCGCGCCTGCTATCGGCATCGCTGGTGCTTTGGGTGCAGTACTCGGAATTTGGAATTCTACTGCGAAAACCTACGATGCATTTGCGGCCGAGCTCAAATCCGCGACCGATTATCTCGCAACATCGCGCCCGACAGCCGTTAATCTGTTTTGGGCACTCGATAGAATCACGCGCACTGCGAAAGAAAACAAGCACCTCCAAATTCCTGAACTTAAAGAGGTGCTGCTCGCTGAGGCTCTGGAGATTATCAATGAAGACAAGGCGATGTGTCGGGCTATCGGGCAACACGGCATGGCATTGCTGAACGAAAATGACACGATTCTGACGCACTGTAACGCTGGTGGCTTAGCCACCTCCGACTATGGTACGGCGTTGGCTGTGATGTTTAGCGCACACGAAGCGGGTAAGCAGATCCAAGTTTATGCCGATGAGACGCGCCCGCTGTTACAGGGCGCACGCCTCACGACTTGGGAACTCATGCAAGCAGGTATTGATGTAACCCTTATCTGTGATAACATGGCAGCACAAGTCATGAAAGAGGGCAAAATCCAATGCGTGATTGTCGGTGCGGATCGGATTGCCGCAAACGGCGACACTGCTAACAAAATCGGTACCTATAACGTTGCGATCCTCGCGGAGGCACACGGCATCCCGTTTTATGTTGCTGCGCCAACTTCGACGCTGGACTTCGCCCTTGAAACCGGGGCAGAAATTCCGATTGAGCAACGGGCGGCGGAAGAGGTAACAGAGGGCTTTGGAAGGCTGACCGCGCCTGAAGGTGTAAAGGTCTATAGCCCCGCATTTGATGTCACACCTGCGGAATTAGTCACAGCGATTATTACCGAAAAAGGCGTAGCGCGCGCACCTTATACAGAGAATCTGGCAGCTTTACGCGACGCATAAACTGCGTTACGCCGCTTCCGCTATATTCGCGCGGGTGCCTTGGATATCAAAGCAGTCGTACTGGTTCGTGTTCATGATCCGAGTCGCAAATGCCATCGCCTGTTTTTCGGTGAGATAACCGTCGGAGATTTCGGCTTCAAGTGCGCGTCGGATTTCGTTTCGCGCTTGGATCGCGTACGCCATCGCGCTGGTGGGCCATCCTGTATCGCCACCGAAAGCGAACAACTTATTTGACGGGACGGCGTGAATGCACCGACGCAGGAAATCGCGCGAACTATATGGATCAATACTCCAAGCCCAGCAGAAGTCGACCCAGATATTGCGATAATGTTTCGCAAGCGCGACGAGTTCATCATTGTAAGGGTAAGCGATGTGCATCAGCACAAACTTCGCGTCAAGATACTCCGAGAACAAGGCACACATATTCCCGGCAGGGATCCGTCGCACGGGCATCCGGTTGTTGCCTGCATAGTACCCGGTGTGGATCTTGAAGGGGAGGTTGTGTTCAATCGTGAGTTCAACCCCGCGGGCCCAGCACCAGTCGCCGAGACACAGCCGTGTCGCTTCATCAAGGTCTGCTGCGGGTTGTGTCAACACAGCATTCAGTGCGGCGGCGGCATCAGCATCGCTCCTTTTGCTCCAGTCGAGTGTACGGTTGTAAGCGTGTTGTGATTTTACGGCGATAGCGCACGGGGCATGTTTCGCGAAAAGTGCATCCATGCTGTGTTTAAGAGAAGCGAGGTCCTTGACTTCAACACCCGTTTCGGCGTGGATAGCACTCGGATCGACCTGCCCGTTACAGAAGGTTGCCCACGAAAGATCGTAGAGAAAGAAATCGGGTCCGGAGGTGTCCGGTGTGCACTGCCAACTGAAATCGTCGGTTTGAATATGATCAAGATTCGCGAGATCGTGTAAAATATAGTGGCGTTTCCCTGGGGTACGGATCGCCTTCACTTTATCTTGTGCGAGCGCGAGTCCATCGCCTGTCAGTTCGTCGAGTCCATAGATGTGTTTCGCGATGAGACTGACCGCCTCGCCATACCCCGTAAACTGTGTCGCCTCCCACGCGTCTCGGATACCTTCAAACCGTGATGCGATGTCTTGAGAAGCGTCCATTAGGTTGTGCATCGCTTCTGGGGAGGCACCGGCTGTTACCAGGTCTGCTGGAACATAGTTTTGGAACAAATCTTGGAGAATATCGGGTCCATTTTCAACCCATTCAGTTTCGCGCCTCATGTGTTCGTGTGTATCGACAAGGCGGATAGATTGAATGTGATGTGTTAAATCGGTGGTTGCCATGCAAGGTCTCCTATAAAAATTGAAACTAACTCTTTAGCATCTCGTACTTGACAAATGTGTTAAGTTATGATTTAATAAAGATATAAGGTCTTGACAATCGCCTCTCTTGGGAGTGTTGTAGCGCGGAATTTTAAACAAGGAAAACAAAATTCGCTCTATTATAAGAGAGTCACGGGTTTGTGTCAAGAAAAACCGTACGTTCGGCCAGAGGCATTCAATTTTAAGAAATTATTGGATTTCACGTCTTTTTTTACAGGAGTCGGTGTCCCTTCCCAGTAACGGGTGGGAACCCCCCTTCCCAGTAACGGGTGGGGACCCCGGTTCCAAAC
>CAZQIP010000055.1:0-8312 GCA_964593655.1 uncultured bacterium
GTACTCGCCCAGATGCGAAGTGCATCGCGGTGTACTCACCCCGGGGAATGCCCATAAGGCATTCATACCGTTGATTCATGCGATCTGCATTCCTAACTGCACCATAGGTGTCAATTTAGGGAAGTGTCTGTGATGTCTTGTAACGGATGAGACCGTTAGTTTCCTCTGCTACATCGTAAACTAAGTCGCTACCTCACCTGTTGTAGACGTTTCAATGAGTTTTCAAACCCTTTCTTCACCCCGTAGGGGTGGCAAGAGTGCCTGAAGCACTTTATGGAAACTTTCAAAATCTGTGAGTCGCACTTTGGATGACATATTACGCTAAATTGACACCTATGGTTCGGTTTTGCGGCGTACTCGCCCAAATGCGATCTGCATTCCTAATCGCACCTACCAGCCTTTGAGATAGAGACGGTTATGTTCAAAATTGCACAGACTCACAGTCTATGCTACAAATATCCAAGCGACTGCGTCCGTCCTATTCGGTATAAACACTTAAACTTCGAACGTTATTAATACTGAAAATTGCTTACAGAAAATCAGATAGAAATTTTCTGCTTAGCACACTATCAACTTTTTCCAAAAGGCGAGGCACGAAAGCTCCGCCTATAAACAAATAACACACTTAAACACCACCCGCTTACGCGGCTTGGAGCCACAAGCGGTAAAGTCCGTTTACGAATGTCCACGTAATTATGGAATCTACTATAAGATGGAAAGGTCTCTACTTGTATCCGAAGCGAGATTCCATCAGTCGTAGAGGAACCTGGGACCTCGTATTGAGACCTGCGTTCCATTCATCCTTAATTGTGAGACGTATATGTTCAGAGAATCGGCACTTAGTGGATTCTCCCAACACTCTAACAATTTCAGATGTGCTAACCCTATCAGCGATGAAATATCTGAAACGGAGTTGTGGTTTAGAATTAGCGTTTTCAAGTGCTTCAAGTTTTCGAGGTGTGACACATCTGATATAGTGTTGATGGCGAGGTCCAATTCTTTCAGTTGCGTCAGATTCGTGAGGGACGATATATCCGAGATATCGTTGTTGCGAAGGAACAGTATTCTCAGACTTTTCAAATCCGCGAGGGGCGATATATCTGTTGTAAGAAAGAGACAACTCTGTCAGTTGTATTAAGTTGGCAAGGGGCGACACATCCACGATCCTTTTCCTGGTCTTTCTTTTGTGATAGTCCAGGTGCAGCTGTGTCAGATTTGTGGCGTGTTCTAATCCGATGAGATCCGAGATCTCACGGGTCTCTACGCTTAGTTCCGTCAGGCTTTGCATCTCTGACTTCGTGATGGCAGCCGTCTCCGATTTTTTGTTCAGGGTCTCGTTAATCGCCGCGCGGAGGTTCGCATCCGGGATGTTTACGACCTCGGTGGCGGCGGGTCTTATCAGAAATATTGTGCAGAGTGCGCTGATTAAGCTGATGACAAACGTTTTTCGGACCATTTCGTTCTCCTCCCTATTAGTGGAAAATGTGCGTATCATTGTAAAATTTTCCTTTCTGTATTTTTTTACAGGTGCGTGTTTCCACAACAACACGGTGCCATCCAAACTTCCACTAAAGTCTATATCTATACTATTTCGTCTCCACTGACGCGCGAGCATCTCCCTATCAGGGCCCCCCGCCAAGGCAACACATACTATTTGGGCCCAAAACGAACTTCGGCTCCGTTTGCCTCTATTGTGGGGATATGTACATTGATAGCGGCAGCGTTTAGAGGGTTATTCCGGAGTTCCAGCTCTTCTAAGTGCGTTAGCGCGGTGAGTGCTGAAATATCTGAAACGGAATTGCCGCCAAGCCCTAAGTAAACCAATTGCGTCAATGCAGCGAGGGGCGATACATCTACAATCTTATTGTTGTGAAGGACTAACGATCGCAGTTCGGTTAAGCCAACGAGAGGTGATAAATCTTCGATACGCCCTCCCCCGACACCCATTAAACGATTGCCAATCTCCAAACGTCTCAGTTGGGTTAACTTAGCAAGAGGCGTATAATCCGAGATATTGGTGGCGAGAAGTGATAGGTCTTCAAGGTTCGGCAAGACGGTGAGCGGTGATATATCTGAAATACGGTTGTAACCAATACTCAGCGTTTTCAATTGTGTCAGGTTTGAAAGCGGGGAGGCATCCGTAATCCAGTTGCCGCTAACATCTAACTCTGTTAGGTTTGTCAGGTCTGAAAATAGAGACAGATCCTCAATATTGTTGCTGGTAATAATCAGTGTTTTCAATTGCGTCAAATCTAAGAGCGGAGACACGTCCGCAACTCTATTAAATTCGATATTCAGTGTTTTCAATTGTGTTAAGCTTGAGAGCGGGGAGGCATTTGTAACCTGATTGTATCCAATATTCAGCTCTATTAGATTTGTCAAGCCCGACAGCAGCGATGCATCTACGCGCTTATTTTTGTAAAGATTCAACTGTGTCAGGTTTGTTAAGTTGGTCAGAGGAGATACATCCGATATTTCATTATTAGCGAGCCCGAGTCCTGTCAATCCTGTTAAGTTGATGAGGGGCGACACATCTACAATTTTGTTGTCGCTGAGATTCAACTGTGTCAGATTTGTCAGGTTGGCGAGTGGTTCCACATCTACAATCTGGTTGCTCAGAAGATGCAGTTGCGTTAGGTTCGCCAAGCCCGCGAAAGACGATATATCCAAAATCTCGTTGCCATTCAGATCCAACTCTACAAGGTTTGTTAAGTTGGCGAGGGGTGAAACATCTACAATCTGGTTGCCACCCATGAACAACTTTGTGAGATTTGTCAAGTTTGCGAGCGGTGAAACATCTACAATGCGGTTTTCACGAATGTACAACTCCGTGAGATTTGTCAAGTTTGCGAGCGGTGAAACATCTGAAAAGATGTTGGCAAAAAGATTGAGTTCTGTTAAGTTTGTAGCGTGTTCCAGTCCTGTGAGATCGGAAATTTCTGTCTCCACTGCACTTAGTTCTGTCAAATGCAGGAGTTCCGCTGCGTTGATGGCGGCTGTAATCGGTTTATTAAGCGTTTTGTTAATTGCCGCCCGGAGATTCACATCTGGGATGTGGACGACCTCAGCAGTTGCGGGTATTATCAAAAATATTGCACAGAGCGTGCTGATTAAGTTGATGACAAACGTTTTTCGGACCATTTTATTTTCCTCTATCTGATCGGAATCTAATAGATTATGTTCAAAATTGAATCATATTTCTCCAGATACGCCACAGCCACCAGAGACCGCGGGAAACCCAACACTTTGGAAACCTTGAAATTTCCGGGACCCTAACAGTGTAAAGTTGGGTTTCTCTACGTTCCTGAATAAATATAGCGGGATATTAGCTTTCAGGTGTGTTTGGCCTATCAACATCCCACTTCTCAACACCGTTCAACCCAACCTACTGGACTATACTAATAAACATCAGCCTTCCAACTATCCTATGGTCATTTGATACTATTTGCGTATCAGCATCTTCCGCGTTGCCGCGAAATCGCCAGCCGTCAATGTATAGAAATACAGACCACTTGCAACGAGTTCACCGAACGCATTCCTGCCATCCCAATACGCCGCACGCGACCTATTTTGATAATACCCAGCAGCCTGATGTCCCAAGTCTAAACGCAGTACGACCTTACCGTCTATGGAATAGATCGTCAGCGTCACATCCGCAGGCTCCGCGAGGTGATACGGTATCCACGTCTCAGGATTGAATGGATTCGGATAATTTGACAACAGCACAGTTTCTGACGGGACCTCTGACGACTCCTGCCAAATTTCAGACAAGCGGCGCGTCTCCTCACGCGGTTGTGACCATAAAGAAGGGGCACCAGGCGCATCCGTATCAACCTGGCACCATGCTATCACATCCACGTTCAAGATGTACGGAAGGAACACATGTTCCCTTAGGCGAACAGACAATTTAAGCCGCGTATCAGAAATCTGCTCTACTGTCAAATGCTCTTCGTCTATAAACGGATCGTCGGCTGCACTTACGTTCGTCCTCATTGTAAAAGAAAGGATTTTGGTGCAGTTCGGAATATCAGTTTCAATTGTTGCCGTATACCATTTTGGAAAAAGCCCTGTAGTCCTTTTACTTACAAAAGTAACAGTCCCTTCTCTGCGCTGAAGTTCTGGTGGGGATTCGACATTCGCCCACGTAGAATTGATAGTGACGTGAGACCTGTTGGCATATAGGATGAACCCGTCCCCCTCAACCAACTCGGTTTTATCGCGATTTGTATAAAGAAGTTGATTTGTTGCCACAGGAACACTGATGGCGCGCTTCGTTACGATTGTATATGACTGTCTCGGATGAACCCAAAAACTAACCGTTGGTGTAGAACTAAGCGGTTTAATCGCCTGTCCAGATTTTTTGACTATTCGGAAATAGGTTCTGTTATGCGCCCACGCCCAAAAGGATCGTTGCTGCCCCGCCCGAACCCGGTAATAGCCGACTGTGCGGTAACCCGCAGGGATATTTCTTTCCGTATTGCCCCTGAGGAGCGTTGAATAAATGACAAATACATCCTCTGTGGTCTGGTTGTTGACTATATTTTGCTTCCATTCCGCTGATGCTACTTGTCCTAAGGTTAGCGTTAGCATGACGAAAAGAAATATGATAGCCCTATTTTTCTGCATTTTTTCCCCTTTTTTTACCGAGACGGTGTGAAGGGCGGATACGATGATCCGCCCAGACCAAACAACCTTATTTCATAATCAGCATCTTGCCAGTAGCTGCGAAATCGCCAGCCGTCAAGGTATAGAAATACAGACCGCTCGCAACGCGCTCACCAACAGCATTCCGACCGTCCCAATACGCCGCACGCGACTTGCTCTCGTAGATACCCGCAGCTTGGTGTCCTAAGGCTAACGTCCGAACCAACCTACCATCGGCAGAATAGATGCTCAGCGTCACCTCTGCCGGATCCGAAAGATGATATGGGATCCAAGTTTCCGGGTTGAACGGGTTCGGATAGTTCGGCAACAAAGCAGTTTCCGATGGAACTTGTGACAGTTCCTGCCAGGTTTCAGACAAGTGCCGTGTTTCCGGATGCAAGCTGAGCTGCGGTAGAGAAGGTGCCCCAAACGTGTTATCAACGACTTCACACCTTGCCTTTACCCTCACCCAAACTTCGTTTTGCTCCGCCTTGTGCTCTCTTATGCGAACCCGGACTCTCCAAGTCCTAGAACCAGTCTTTTGTATGGACCTTGAGTCCTCGTTTTCGATAAGTTCTTCGTCCACATACGGGTCGTCGACAACACTTACAGAAGCATAGCCCCACCATGTAATCACTTGACTGCATTGAGATGAGGTTAAACTAAGATTTCGCCAGCCTGTCCAATACCAATCCCTACTATCGAAGAGGCCGACACCTCTGCTGCCAAAATATTCAGCTGAAGTCTGGACCTCCCGTGAGCTAGGTAACACTGTAGTCCAATCCGTTGTGCTACGATTGACTGACACATGTGACGCAGTAGCGGTAATCGTCTCCCGGCCTGTTGCATTGTACCTGGTTCCACTCCAAGATCCACTCGTTTTGCCCTTAGTCTGTACGGTAGTGCTAAACTTGCCCGATGAAGAAGTGGTCCCACTAGATCTGATGAACCTTAATTTACTACTGTTTGTACTGAACCGAATAGACACACCTGACATTGCCGTACCATTCTTTGAAAGTGCCTGGACCTCTACAGTATCAGTGCCACCACTATTTATAGAACTCGGAAGGGTGTTAGTAAAACTCACACTACCTAACGTATGACGAACAGTAATAGTCTTCGTTGCCACGGCTTCACCGACAGATGCCCTGATTTTGAGGTCTCCAGTTGAACCACCTACAAGCCGAAAAGTAAGCCTAGCTTCGCCTTGGGTATTGGTTCTGGGTCTTGCTGCAGGTAGGTTTTCTATTGCTGGACCGCTTAACCGAGTAACCGAAACTGGGGCATTAGGGACAGGGTTATCTGCCGGTGTTGTGACTTTAAAGGTTAGAGATATCCGCCCGTCCACCGAACCTCCCCTCGGATCCAGTGCGTTGGGACCCGATATCACAATTGCACTCGCGGCGGCCCCCGGACCTTCACTCGCTTCAAAGATTAACTCACCCAATTTAATAGGGGCAGTTTCATCAATCTGTGTAGCAGGATCATCTTCCAGGGCATCCGACTCCGATTTCACTATAAATTTGTACTGTCCCTCTGATGTACCCAATGTCAGGAGAGTTGTCACTTTGGCCTCGGTGTCGGTGCTTCCTTCACGCTTGTCTAATGTCGTCCCCGTTGGGCCTTCGACGCTAAAGAAGAGGGTGCCACGGGTTAATCGACCATTACGCCTGAGTTGAACAGTTATCTGAATAGGCGCATTTGTAACCACCTGAACTGGCCCCGTTCCAACTGTATCTAATGCCTGACCATCCACAGAAGCAGTAATAGTTGCCTGCAAACCGTTCGCGGGCTGTGTTGGCTGGGAAGTTCCGTCGCCATCGCCATCAGACAGCACCGTATCACCTTCACCATCCTCCGTATCATCTTCACCACCCTCCATATCATCTTCACCACCCTCCATACCATCTTCATCATTAGGTGGTAAGTCTATTGTAATGTCGTCCAGCGGTTTCGCGCGTGGAGCGGTTACACCGGTATTGGTAACAGTGACAGGTCCCCCATTTTCACTGTTGAAGAAGTTCGCATTCTCAGTCAACGTGGCCCTCGATTGATTCGTATACGTAATTTCATCATCAAAACCGGTTTCTCCTGCGGTCACAATCACGAACGCACTTTGACTCATCAAAGAGGTAAAAGACTGAGCACCTGCCGGTTTAAGAAAGTTTCCACCTTGAAATATAAGGTAATAGATGCGATTGTCGTCTTGGGCCCAGAATGTGTGCGCTCCACCTGCGCGGATACGGTACCAGCCGACTGTGCGCCAACCTGCTGGGATATCGCGCTCGGTGTCCGCAGGCCGTAAAGTAGAAAAAGCAACGTATACATCGCTGGAGCTGTTATTCGTAAATTCGTTCTCTACCCAGGCAGCTGGTGCCAACTGGGTCAACGTTAGCGTTAGTATAATCAAAAGCGATATTCTGGTGATTGTTTTAGACATTTTTTCTCCTTTATTGGAAAAGGGTATAGGACTTACGCATTTTTCTCATAAAACTGGGTGCCCCACCCACCTTATGCAAGATTTCTTAGGGCAATCCGCAGAAATATTCAAGCAAAACGTTTCACTAACATAAGGAGCTGCGTAAGTCCTGAGTAAAACACATACATTCACTATCTAATTACCGGGATCCTGGTTAGGGTCTTGATTGGGATCCTGGTTAGGGTCTTGATTGGGATCCTGATTGGTTTCATCTTCTGGAGATGTGGCCCCGGGGAGTCCAGTTGTGCCTTCTTCCGTCGGGTCCTCCGCAGGTGTCGGCGTGGTTTCATCTTCTGGAGACGTGGCCCCGGGGAGTCCAGTTGTGCCTTCTTCCGCCGGATCCTCCGCAGGTGTCGGCGTGGCTGTCGACATTACATCGCCCGCCATATCTTGGGCAGTGTCACATCCGATGAAAGCAACAGAATAGATAAGCATAGCGATCAACGCTATACCAGACATAAGAGTCGTTCTATAGATAAACTTCGCATTTTTCATTTGCATTTTCCTTCTTTTCTCAGTTGTAAGTGATAAGGGACACACTTAAAATCTGTCCCAGTAAACAACCTTCTATTGATAGGATAGGCGCAATGTCCTTAACTATGGACCGCGCGCCATCGGAAAAATGGACCAGGGCTAACATGCACCGGGCAAAACCCAATGCGACAACAAAAAAAGCCCGCGACGAGGCGTTCCGTGCAAGACAGAACGCGCGCGAGCATGACAAAGATAGAATGACCTTGAAGCCTATACTATCTTGTGAAGTATAATGATTATTAAATGTTAAGCGGTGGGGGGGCGTTAACCCTGCAGATAGCATAGTTAACTTAGCGTTAATAATACGCAAAACCGACGAACGTAAAGACACGCAGCGCACAGCAGCAACGCACACACCATAGACCTGGTGTATCGGTAAAATCCGTTGGGTGCAGTTAATATTGATGTGTTCGTTTGGCATGGTTGTCACCTTATGGACGGTTTCGAGCAGCTGTTGGGATGTGCACTTGGTCATAA
This sequence comes from uncultured bacterium, assembly GCA_964593655.1. Taxonomy (GTDB): domain Bacteria; phylum Poribacteria; class WGA-4E; order WGA-4E; family WGA-3G; genus WGA-3G. The sequence continues at coordinate 8,135 of CAZQIP010000055.1, forward strand.
TTATAATCCAAGTTGTTACCTTTATCCAAAGAGCTTAAAGTTATAATATAATATAATATATTTTATTATTTTTCAAATTAAAACTAATTAATGTCTATATAAAACTAAAATTATACGATATTTTTAGGTTAAAAGCAATATTTTCAATATAAAACATAGCATCATTCAGTTTTAAGAA
>CAZQIP010000056.1:0-25818 GCA_964593655.1 uncultured bacterium
GAGGTATTTTATCATAAACCTACTAAGTTTCTCACACTTTTAACAACAAAAACCTTTCACCACAAACCTTCAGAAAAAAATGGGGGCAAGTGACGGTTTACCTACTTGGATCTCGTAGGGATCCATCTGTTTGAGATAGCATCAAAACCCGTAGACCGTAATGTAATGGAGGGCGGATATACGCAAAGGTACTTTATTCATCCAACTAACCTGATCGAACCGCAAGGAAAAATAAAAATATGTCAACAGATATAGACCTCGGATTTTTCGCAACAGATGTTTCGTTCACAGACAAGTCCGCAATTGTGACGGGTTCCAGTCGCGGGATCGGACGCGCAATCGCTATTGAATTGGCGCGCCAAGGTGCTGACGTGCTTATCAACTACAACCAAAATCGTGATGCCGCTGAATCCGTGCAGCAAGAGATAGAAGCACTCGGCAGAAAGGCTGTTATTATTCAAGCGGACATCAGTGACCTTGATTCACACGAAAGACTGCTTAACACCGCGCACGATGCTTTCGGGAAGGTGGACATCCTCATTAACAATGCCGGTATCACCCGTATCGCTGATATTCTTGAGGAGACACCGGAACAGTTTGATTTGATTGTCAATACCAATCTCAAGGCGACCCACTTCCTCACGCAGCGCGTCGCGAATTACATGGTCGCAAACGAGATTCGCGGGTGTATTATCTACACGCTCTCAATCTCCGATACAGTGGCATCCGACAACCGCACTGCCTATTGTATCTCGAAAGCGGGGTTGGAGATGAGTATGCGCGCCTACGCTGGACGCTTAGCACCGCACGGCATTAAGGTGAACGGCATCGCTGCAGGTGTAATTGATACAGACCTCTCGCGCGTCCGTATCCCGGATTATGAGGAAGCGGCAGAGAAAGGTTACATCTTTATGGTCCGCGCAGGCGCGCCTGAAGATGTCGCGCACGCTACGATTTCCGCGATGAAACTTTATGATACCGGAGTCGTTCTCCCCGCTGCTGGCGGCGTGATGACACCGCTATTGAATCTTCGGTCTATGGCTGAGTTAAATATGAACAAATCTTAGCGTGGTTGTTAGAATGTCCGTTAGTCTTTCTTTAAATTCTGGGGATTTTTGTGGTACAATAGTGAGTAGGAGCGTTGAGCGTATAGAAGCAGAAAAACATTTTTAAGGAGATAATCGTGTCAGAAGATATTAGAATATCCATGTTTGAAGTTGTGGGCGGCCCTTTCTGTGTTGCCTCCGACGATGGAGAGAAGATTCATAAGCATCTTGACGCCGCGCTGAGGGCGAATCAAGAGGTTGTACTCTCGTTTCATAATGTTACAGCACTAACTGGGGCTTTCTTAAGTGCCGCGATCGGTCAGTTATATGGCACATTCAGTGAAGAAAAAATACAATCTCTGTTGAAGGTAGAGGATGCAAAGTCAGATGATCTTAGATTGTTGAGGAGTGCTGTTAACAATGCCAAGTTGTACTTCAAAAACCCGGAACGATTCAACCAAGCAATACGAGAAGTAATGGGCGATGAGGTTGGTGATGTATAAAGCAATAGCAGTCGGGCAAAAGCGAGTTGTGTCAAACTCTTACCCCCTGATAAGGGGGGCAAGGGGGGTTTGTTCTATTCTTCCGCTGATGAAAGGACGTAAAGACGTGTACATCCCTTACAACAAAACGCTAACCCAAAAAGCACGTGAAAACCGTAAAAACCCAACCCTGGCAGAAAAGAAACTCTGGTATGAGGTGTTGGGTAACAAACGACTGGACAATTTAAAATTCACCCGTCAAAAACCTTTGGATGAATACATTGTCGATTTTTATTGTGCTGAACTCATGATCGCTGTTGTGGTTGATGGGGATACGCACGCAGATCAAGAGCAGTACGATAAACGCAGGACTGAAAATCTAAACAAATATGGTATTGAAGTAATCCGATACACCAACGCTGAAGTACTAAATAATCTTGAAGCGGTGTACCAGAATTTATGCGAACGCATATCTGCGATAAAATCCGCTAAATCCTCAACCCCCTAAATCCCCCTTATCAGGGACCAGCAAGGCACTTCAGATAGAAGAAACCCCCTAAATCCCGCTTATCAGGGGGACTTGCACTCACCCATTACATAATCCCAATATCCCGTAATATTGACTTTTTGATTTTACATACCATCGTATACGCCGGATCAAACACGTTACCCATATCGTATTCCACAGCTTGACCTAATAGGATGTGCGCTGCGCGTTTCTCTAAACCGAGTTCACCCAACCATCGGAGCAGCTCCGTCGTGGCGTGTTGTACCGCCTGATCCAGAGGTCTCGCATTGCCCGCCGCGAGGATATAATCACTGTTTTCGGCACGGGGCCAATTGATGCCTTTTCCCTTGAGCACCTCAACCGTAAATTGCACATCAAACGAGATTTCGATGCCGGTACCGACGATTTCGCCATCACCCTGCACAGCGTGTCCGTCGCCGAGATGGAAAAGCGCGCCGGAGACAAAGACAGGCAAGTAGACAGTGACACCCTCCTTAAAACCGCGATAGTCCATATTACCACCATGTGTAGAAGAGGTCGCTGTCGAGATAGCTTGACCCCGCGGTGGCGCGACACCGAAACATCCGACCATCGGTTCAAGTGGCAACGTTAGTTTACCCAACTGCGTCTCTGGCGTCATCAACGTCGCTGTCCACTTCTCCACGTCTACATGCCACTCTGCGAGACCACCTTCTGGCATCTCAGACGCTACATAATGCGGATCGAGAACATTGGGCGCAACAACCATAGCCGTCCGTCCGATTGAACGATTCGGGACGATCCGATCAAAGTGAACGGATAGTGTATCACCGGGTTCTGCCGATTCAATATAAAAAGGACCTGTTTGTGGATTCCCTCTTTCGGTTACCTGCGTATCGTTGGCATCGTAGCCGGCGTTATCCACAGTAGTTGTAAAAACGGTATCGCCGCTCTCAATATGTAGCACCGGTTCGTGCGCACCAATTGCTGTATAGTAGACAGTCGGTTCAAAATGATGTATCGCCATTTTAAAATTCCTCCAAATTTTCCCCAATTCCGATTTTCCTAGACCCAGTAGGTGTGGTTTGCAACCGCACCGGATTTCGCTTCCAGGCCGGTAGGGTGGTATAAAAGTAGTTTCATGAACAATATACCATATTTGAGAAGCACCGTCAAGATAAGCACATCCAGTTTTGGCTTCCAAAAAACATTTGACATCCCTAAACCTCTGTGCTAAACTCTTAAAAAATTAAAAGACCCAAAAGGATATATCATGAAACAAATTTTTAAACGTACAAACAGTGTGATTTTGGCGGTTATTGCGCTTTTTATTTTACTCGCGAACGCCAATGCCGAACATGACTGGACAGATCAAATTGCCGCCTATAAACCCATGGTGGTGAATGTCGAAACCTCCTCAGAAGTTGTTTTTGAAACAGAAGTGAAAGGTACAAATTTTGCGACCGGCTTTGTTGTAGATGCGGCGCACGGGATTATCGCCACGAACCGTCATGTCACCGGCAGCAGCCCTTCTTATGTGAAAATTAACTTCCACGACGGTAGTTTTACGGAAGCACAGATTCTCTACTACGATCCTACGCATGACTTCGGGTTTTATCAGATTGATCCCGCTGAGGTTGATTTTGAGCTGCAAGCCGTTGAACTCGGCGAATGGGATGCACTCTCCCTTGGCGATGAACTCCTGCTTATCGGGAACAACGAGAAAGAGGAATATACAATCAAATTCGGAAGGATCACGAACCTCAACGTTAACAAAGGGGACCGGCACTCCAGTTACATTCACACCACATTCGACCGGACAGGTGGCTCAAGCGGCAGTCCGGTGTGGAATACCGCGGGGCAAGTGATCGCTATCCATGCACGCGGAACAGATACCTCCAGTTTTGAACTGCCGATCGATTATCTCTACGATGCGCTTGAGTTGATTCGGAACAAGATAGCAATCCAACGCGGCGAAATCGGCGTGGATCTGGAACTCATCTCTATCGGCGAAGCCATCAAACACTTCAATTTCCCCGCGGAGTTGCGGAAAGAGATTGGGCCTTCCAAGGCAGGAACGCCAAAGGTCATCCAAATTGAATCCATTGTACCGAGGACAACCGGTGAAGCTGACCTTCGCGCATCCGATATTATCTATCGCATCAATAACAAACCCATCAAGGACGACCTCTATACCTTCGATGCTGTCCTGAATCAGAATGTTGGGAAAAGCGTCAATTTGGATATCTATCGGAACGGAGAAAACTTGAGTATTGATGTGCCTGTAGAGGATTTGGAGGCGAAGAAGGTGACTCGGTTCGTCAGGTTTGGCGGTGCAATCTTTCACGATATTACGCCGCAATTGCGCCGGATCCTCTTCTTGGAAGCCGACGGTGTCTATCTACCGCACGCCGTTGCGGGGAGCAGTTTTTCGCGCGTCGGTCTACAAGAGCGGAATGGTAACTCTAAAATTGTGATTCTCGATATAAACGGGAAGCAGATCCGCAATCTCGACGACTTCATTGAGGCGTGCCAAGCGATTACCGATGGACAGCATACTTATGTTGTTGTCCGAGATTTCAATCTGTTCGACAGCTCACCGACACCGAAGAGTTTAACGCTCAACCTCAAATTCGGTCCCTTGCAACAGTTTGAGTGGAATCAAGCGGTATTGGACTGGAAAGAGGTAGGTGGTGAGTAGTTGTCAGTTATCAGTTAAAGAAGGTTTTGGATTAACCGTAATATGTCTTAACTGACAACTGGTTATTGATAACTGATGGCTAACCCAATAAAATCCGATGCAGCGGGTTTTTCAAAAATTCGGGCATAGTCGATATGGATGCCTTTCCACGCAACCCCTATTCCGACTGTCCATGCCCCGTTTGAAAAGCCGACTCGGATAGGGACAATAGGGAACCGATCCCACTCGGCACCGATGTACACCTCTGGCGCTGTCCGGTCAGTAGGGAAGGCAACATCTATCGAGAATTGGTACGCAGTGTAGCGGTAGGCAGTACCGAGTGTCAGCCATTGGATACCATAACCTTCAAGGTTTTGTGCAAGACATCCGAATTTGAGGTGTGGGCGCGGTTTGAAAAGCAATCCGATGTCGTAGTTCGTCTGATACCCGAAGAATTGATAGACATCGGAGGGATGTCTCCGCTTAAACTTGAGGCTTAATCCTGCAGCGGCGGACGGGCCGAGTTGACGCGCGATGCTATAATAGTTGAAATCGGGAACACCGCTGTCAACGCCGATGGCAATTTTGTTGCCCCAGAAAAGACTATAACCGCGGTAACTATAGCCGATCCCTTTCGGGTCGAACCGATAATCCGCTCGGTTGTAAAACTTATTGACACCGAAAAGTTTCACACCTTGCCATTGGATAAGTCCAGCAGGATTCCAAAAACCGGCAGTGGCATCGTCAGCGACAGCAGTGAAGGCGTTTCCTATGCCCAACGCACGCGCACCGACGTAGAGCGGACGAGATACTTCTATCGGAAACGCCGCTTGCAGTGCCAACGGGCACATCAACAACAGACAGAGAAAAATGTATACGGTTCGCATCGCCAACAATTTAGCATGAAAGAAACAACATCGCAAGGAGAAATCAAAATTAAATCACTTGACAACCATCGTGGATTTCTGTTACCCTAATGGGTAAAAGGAGAAAACCTCATGGCAAATCACTTTAATGACCTATTATTACAAACACTGAAAGAGGTCGGCATCCGATTAGAACGTCTTGAAGGCCGCGTAGATCACATCATAAATGAAAAAGCCGACAAGGCAGATGTACAGAACCTTAAGGCAGATGGACGGGACTTTAAGGCAGCGCTCAAATCCATTACCGAAAAACTCGACCAAAAAACTGACAAGGCAGATGTCAATGCACTCAGAGCAGATGTCAATACACTTGGCGACGAAGTCCGGTCACAAGCCCAACGGCTTGATCGCATTGAGACAGGGATTAAGACCCTCCAATGGACAATGACGGCTGGTGTCGCTATACTTGGTATCATCCTCGCTTTCGTCCGGTCATGTTAACACGGCACAAAAGACCCTAAATAAAATGCAAAATACATCCATCGGCACGCTCTACCTCGTTAGTACACCGATCGGAAATTTAGAGGACATTACCCTGCGTGCACTCCGCATCCTCAAAGAGGTAGACCTCATCGCCGCTGAGGACACACGTCAAACACGCCGTCTCCTAACGCACTACAACATCCAGACCCCACTCACAAGCTACTTTGAAGGCAACCAGCAAGTGAAGTGCAACAAACTCATTGAGCGCATGGAGATAGGTGAGACGATTGCCCTTGTTTCAGATGCTGGCACGCCTATCATTTCAGACCCGGGGTATCCACTCCTGCGCGGCTGTATCACCTCAGATATTCCGATTGTCCCGATTCCGGGTGTGTCAGCTGTCATCACAGCAGCATCCGTTTCTGGGTTACCCTTGCATAACTTCACTTTTGAAGGTTTCCTGTCCCCAAAATCGGGAAAAAGAAAACGTCAATTAAGTGTACTCATCGATGAAGAAAGGACGTTAATTTTCTTTGAATCTCCGCACCGTCTCTGTCGTTTCCTTGAAGATGTCTTTGAAGTGATGGGTGAACGCGACATTGTCGTTACACGCGAGTTGACCAAAAAATTTGAAGAGATATTCCGTGGGAATGCAAGTGCAGCGTTGGAGAAATTCCGAGAGACCGAACCGCGCGGGGAGTTTACAATCCTTATCGCTGGAAAACGGACCTCCCAGGCCTAGTAGGTGCGGTTTGGAACCGCACCGGGCTTGAAAAAGAAAATTCTTATTGCTCGGAGAAAAAAATGACAGTTGATGCAATCTCACAAATTTCCGTTATCGGTGCAGGACTGATGGGCCACGGCATCGCGCAAGAGTTCGCAAGCGCAGGCTATCATGTCCTTATGCACGATGTCACCGAGGCACACCTCGAAACAGCACGTACGCAGATTGAGCGCAACCTCAGTGTGCTTGCTGAAAACGGGGTTATCGCCAAAGAGAATATAGCACCGACGCTACAACGAATTCAGACTGACACTGAACTGTCCGCAGTCGCTGAAAACGCCGATTTTGTTGTTGAAGCCGTCACCGAGAACTTGGCATTAAAACAGCAGATATTTCAGGATTTAGATGCAATCTGTCCATCCCATACAATTTTGGCGAGCAATACGACCGCATTGATGCCGAGCCAGATCGGTGTGAAGGCAAAGCGCAAGGATAAGATACTCAACACGCACTATTTTAATCCACCCTACTTGATTCCATTGGTCGAACTCATTCGCAGTCCTGATACCTCTGATGAAATCGTTACAGTGACGTTCGAGCTCTTGACAACTATCGGGAAAACGCCTGCGATTATTGAAAAAGAAGCACTCGGTTTCGTCGGGCCGAGGTTGCAAGCCGCCCTCATTCGAGAAGCGTTCGCTATTGTAGAGCAAGGCATCGCCAGTGCGGAGACCGTTGATCTTGTCGTCCGGAATAGTTTCGGACGCAGGCTCAGTGTCGCCGGCCCGTTTGAGGTCTTTGAACTCGCAGGATGGGACCTCGTGCTTGCCGCCTTTGAAGAACTTTATAAAGACCTCAACAGTTCGTCTGACATCAATCCGCTGCTCCGACAAATGGTTGAATCCGGTAAACTCGGTGTAAAATCTAAGGAAGGTTTCTACAATTGGACAGATGACAAAATACAAGAACTGCAAGACCAGATGAATCGCGCATTAATACAGCAAGCAAAAGATGTCTAAGGTATTAGATAGACTCCGGTCTATCGTCCAGACCAAGCGTCACATTATATTACTATTTGTGATACTCACGGGTTTAATCGTGCTGGGAGTCTACCATAAACGGGTTTGGGCATATCTCCTTGAGATCACTGCCGCTTTTCAGAGTATTGAAACGGCACGTACGTACATCGCGGGTTATGGTGCGCTCGCCCCTGTTGTATCAGCGATACTCATGATCTTTCAGAGTGTGATTGCGCCGCTGCCAGCGTTCCTAATTACCTTCGCAAACGGCACACTTTTTGGGTTCTGGTGGGGTGCGCTCCTGTCTTGGAGCAGTTCAATGGTTGGCGCAGCATTCTGTTTCTATATCGCCCGCTACCTCGGTATCCAACGCGTGACACGGCTCATTAGCCAGCCGGTAGTGGACAAAACGAACGATTTCTTTGAAAAATATGGCACTTATGCTATCCTTATTGCTCGCTTGATGCCGTTCATCTCTTTTGATGTCGTTAGTTATTTTGCAGGGGCGACTCGGATGCGGTTTCTCGGTTTTTGGATTGCCACCGGCATCGGTCAACTGCCAGCGACCCTGGTTTATTCCTATCTTGGGGACAGAATTTCTGCACACATCAAACTGATATTATGGAGTTTCTGTATTTTAATTTCGTTATCAATTATAATATGGCTCGTGAAAACTCGAATCCGTGGGAGGGAAATCTTGTAAGTCCGATTTATTAAAACAGGCATCGGGGTTAGAAACTCTTCACACAATATAAAATTATGAAACTACACATTGTCCTTTCCCTTACCTTTACCATGGTCTGCGCTTGTCAGCTAACGGACTCACAAAATTTCGCGGACAAACAGCGAAGATACCCTCGTGTCCGGGCAGCGTTTGAAGAAAAAGACGGTCCACTTCGCAGCCTGTTCGCAGCCCAAGGCATCCCCTATCCACCCCAGAAACTCTTTATCCGAGTCTTCAAACAAGAAAAGATTTTGGAAATCTGGGCATTTTCAACATCCGATGCCGTTTTCAAACTCGTGAAACACTATCCGATCTGCCGCACGTCAGGAAATTTAGGGCCCAAAAGACGTGAGGGCGACTTGCAAATTCCGGAGGGTTTTTATTATATCGATAGATTTAACCCCAACAGCAACTTTTATCTATCGCTTGGAATCAATTATCCAAACCAGGCAGATAGGATTTTGGGCAAAAAAGGCGAACTTGGGGCGGATATATTTATACACGGTGGATGTGTTACGATCGGCTGTGTTCCAATCACTGATGAATATATTAAGGAAGTCTATTGGTTGGTAACTCAAGCAAAATCAAACGGACACGCAGAAATCCCTGTGCACATTTTTCCAACAAAATTGGACGAGCGGACAATGGAACGCTTAAAAACCACTTCTCCACATGACGACGCTCTGATAAACTTTTGGAAAAATCTGAAAATCGGATATAATTGGTTTGAAAAGTCTCGGAAACTGCCGAAGGTTTCTGTAAATCGGCACGGTGTGTACCAGTTTTCAGTTACAAGAGGTTTTTGATAGTCCTCAAGTCTCTTTCTTTCACTATCAACTCGACTCCGTTATAAATGTTAAGGAAACCCGCGTTGATGGTTAAAACTGAAAGATGTTTCGCAGAAAAATCGTACGGACAACCAACAACTATTAAAATGGAGATTTCAAAATGGTTCGTATCGGTGTAGTTGGAGTCGGCGGCATGGGAAACGGCCATTGCAACGCCCTCCCGAATGTTGAAAATTGTGAATTTGTAGGTGTAGCAGATCTGCGTTTGGAAGCGGCGGAAGCCGTTGCGGAACGGCATCAGATTCGCGCCTTCCAAGATTATCAAGAATTATTTGCTGTCGTGGACGCTATCGTCGTAGCGACACCGCCTGTCGCACATACACAGGTCGTCGTCGATGCGGCGGAGGCAGGGATACATGCTTTCTGCGAAAAACCACTCTCCTTGACGCTCGCCGAGGCAGATACGATGATCGAAGCATCGGATAAGGCGGGGACGCATCTAATGGTCGGTCAGGTGTTACGCTTCTATCCTGTCCACGAACTCGGTAGACAGATGGTGGACAATGGCGACATCGGAGACATCACCTACATCGAAACCGACTATTCGGGTCCCTATAACGCCCCGCGCGGCAGACCCGAAAGTTGGTACGGCACCGTTGGTGGACTCTTGGAGAACGGCATCCACAAATCCGATCTGATTAACTGGTTCGGTGGCACTGCGCTGACCGTCGCCGCTGAGGTAGGAAGTTTCTCCGGACACGACGATTGGGAGGATTACACGATCTCGCTCATCCGTTACGATTCAGGCGCGGTCGGTATCTTAAGGTGGGGCGGTTTCCTCGGCGCACGCGGCACCAACGATACGATTATTGACGGAACCGAAGGCTCGCTCCGTCTAAATATGTCAGCCGATCTCGCCTACCTCAAAAAACGCGGCGGCGACTGGGAGGAAATCGTTCCAGATCGCGAGGGACCGCACGGTGTCGTCGGCGAATTGACGCATTTTGTTGACTGCGTCCGAGAAGATAGAACTCCCATGATTGACGGTAGAGGCGGAAAACACGCCGTAGAGGTCGTTTTAGCTACCTACCAATCTGCAAAAGAGAAAACTAAGGTTGCCCTGCCGATGGAGGAATAGAAGCACTTGGATGGAAGGAATTGACTGGAAGAATGGAAGGGAGCATCGGAAGAAACCTTCCAATCTTCCAACCTTCCAATCCTCTAACCTTCCAATCTTCCAATCTTTAAAGCCTATGCTTTTTCTCGCACTCAATATCGTCCTCCTCTCCGGCTTTGGGCTTTTCCTCAAGCATGCCAAAAACAACCAGCAACGCCTAAACCCTATCGGTTTTGTTAACTACCTCACCGCGTTCTTCATCAGCGTCTGGGTCCTCTCCCAAGAACAAGACTTTGAATTTTCAAGGCTGACCTTCGCATTAGGCATCTCAAATGGCGTGACGTATGCTGTTGGATTTGAACTGTTCACTATCGGTATCCGGCTCAGTGGGATTGTCGTTACGGCTGCACTCGTCAGACTGTCGATCGTGCTACCGATTCTGGTGGCGATGATATTCTGGCAGGAAATTCCAAATCTATGGCAAACCATAGGGCTTCTCTTAACCTTCGCAGCGATCCCACTCCTCAGCCAACGGGAGAAAGAGCCGACGTATACATTCACACCCGATAAGCCGGAAGTGCCGCAAGGTTTAGGGTTCGCGATTGCTATTACAATTCTGCTGGTCACCGGTATCTCACGGCTCACTATGAAAGCCTTCAACGAAATGTGTCCCATTGACGAAAAATCGCTCTATATGAGTCTACTTTTCGGCGTCGCCACAGTCATCTATTTGGGTATATGTCTCTATCAGAAGATATGGCCGAATTGGTGGGAAGTCTTCTACGGCGTGCTGATAGGTGTCTGTAATGTCGGTGGGAGTTGGGCACTCCTTATCGCATTGGATCAAGTCAGTGCGTTAATCGCCTTTCCGATGTCAAGTTCCGGTGGCGTGCTGTTCACGATGTTCGTTGGCATGGTGTTCCTCCATGAACGGCTGAGCCGAACCTCCCTTATCGGTGCCTTGGTTGCAACGATTGCATTGATTTTCGTCAATCTGAAGACGTGATGCAGTTTTCTGAATTCATTTAATTTGATAGATATTTCTTTTTCTGTATAATATCAACAAATTGGATTCCTATGTTTTGCGTTAATCGCGATCCAACATAAATTCACTCAAATGGATGACAAGAACCCTGGGACGGCGGCACAGATACTGCCATCTTCTCAAGCAGCGAATGCTGCGATGATGATGGAGGAAATCCAAATTGTACGCGCTTAGGTGATGATCTTGAGTGCGGTGAGTGTAGGGGGATGAATTGCGACAGCAGTCCCCGTTCCTGCTCTGAGACATGAAAGCGGTGATAGACTCTTAATCCGTTCAAGTTAATTTGGGTGCCACATGAAATTCTCTGGTGCAATTGCTGCCGGTATGCGGCATATCAAGGAAAATAGGCTCCGTGCTGGGTTATCCATTCTCGGCATTCTCATCGGGATTGCGAGTGTGCTCTGTATGATGGCTATCGGCGATGGCGCGAAACAAATCATCGCCGATGACATTGAAAAACTCGGGGGAGCCAACCAAGTGCAACTCTGGATACGTCAATCCGTAAGGAGACGCGGCCGGCGATATCCAACAACAGAGCGATATACTTTGGGCGACGCTTATGCAATTGAGGCAAAATGCCCGGATGTCACAGGTGTCCTTCCTCGGAATCGGAGAAGTAGAATACTTGTCACCAGCCGTCTGGGTGGAGAATTCAGATCTGCCTCGCTAGAGGGCGTAACATCTGACTATGCGCAACTTATGCGGTATGATTTGCAAGAAGGTAGATTTCTCTCCAAGAACGATATCAACAACGCCACGCAGGTCTGCGTCTTGGGTGCTAACGTTGCCGTAGAATTATTCGGAAATACCTCCGCAATCGGTCAAGAGGTAAAACTGCGGAATCATGGGCGGCAAGCCCCCGTTCGGATGCGCGTTGTCGGTACCATGGTACCGAAAGGGAAAAATCTCGGTGTTACCTGGGGGAGTTTAGATGACATGATATGCGTTCCAATAACAACGTATCAACAACGTATTACGGGCATCCGCTATGTTGACAGGATTAATATATTCTTTCAAAAAGACGTAGAGGCTTACGATATAGTTAAATCCGCCCGGAAGGTGATTAGGCAAAGACATAGGGGTATCGATAACTTTACGCGTTATTGGATACCCAAACGAACTGTTGAGCAGCTTGAACACATTGAAAAGGTGATGAAAATTGCGTTAGGTGGCATTGCAGGCTTCTCGTTGTTTGTCAGCGGTATCGGCATTATGAATATCTGTCTCGTTTCTGTCGGCGAAAAAACGCGGGAAATAGGTTTGCGGAAATCCGTTGGAGCAAGACGGATTGATATTTTCTGGCAATTTCTGACTGAATCCATCTGTCTCTGCCTCTGCGGTGGGGTATTCGGCATTGCAGGGGGCTGGTTAGCAGCGCACGGGATGGCGAGAATTACTGTACGCATTGTACCGATTGTGCCAGAGTGGCCTGTTGTCCTTTCTTTACCTTGGATGCTAACTTCCGTTCTTTTTTCGGTTTTCATGGGCGTTAGTTTCGGAGTCTACCCCGCGATACGAGCGGCGCGGCTTTCACCTATTGATGCCCTTAGAACGGAGACATAAAGTCTGTGATGAATACCTTACGAAAAATCTGACGTTTGGCTCCGTGGCTACTCTTGTGTGTTATTTTTAGGACTTACGCAGATAGGCGATAAGTCGCCGGGCTACCAACAGACACACCTTGGAAGGACGTGTGTTTTTCAAAAGTGGTGCCCCATACGCTAATCGCTATGCGAACCCCGGTTCGCAGTTGCGCAATTCATTGCGCTTTGCGTAAGTACTATTTTTTTCATGCCCACCACTTTTTTCAAGCGCGACTTGAAACATTTTTAGGGCATCCGGAGGTCACACCCTCTTTATGTGTGGAAAGGGATGTAAAGTAGAGATAAGTTCAATCTATCCCAAATCAAATTTGACTTTGTGTGCAGAATATGGTATCATTTATCAAAAATCAGGATTCATAAAAAAAATGCGGGAAAGCGTAGAACTTGTCATCCGGAGTGTCCACCTAATAGCAGCAATCATCTGGTTCGGAGGCGTACTCTTTTCTACCTTCATCGCAATACCAATCCTGCAGCAAAACCTGTCAACGGAAGATCTATTAGCAGTTCACAACCGTTTTCGCACTTGGATACGGTTGATGATTCATATCCTGCTGACAACGGGCGCGATGGTGTTCTTTATCGTTGCATGGAATAACGGATTTTTTGCACAGCAGACTGGTAGCGATTTCAAAACCTATGTGGTAACTTTCGTCGCAAAACTTGCGGCGTTTGGACTCATGGCACTCTTTTGGGGGCTATATAGTTCGCTCTATCGGCGGCACCTTGAGGTTACGCCGCCCGATAGCAATGCACATCTCAACCAGAGTCACTATATCAATGTATGGCGCGGTTTAATGCTGGCAGCAGGCTTAATTGTTTTCGCACTTACCCTGCTGTCGTAGTCCTGTTTTATGCCTTTAGAAAATAGAAAATAGGCGGACACGTGTGCAAACTGATTCGCAAATCTGGACGATTTATTTCGACACTTGTTGTTTGAACCGACTTTTTGATATACAAACACAACCTCGGATTCGTCGAGAAGTCCTAGCTATAAGGCGAATACTCGATCAGATTCGTGCTGGGTATTGGCACTGGATATCTAGCGAGGCTCTAGTAGAGGAAGTAGAACCTACTCCAGACCCAGAACAACGTTCCGAGATCATGGATTGGCTAACTATTGCTCATCAGACTGTTACTATCGAGTCACCGGAAATCTTAAGAGGCAAACAATTGGAAACATTAGGGTTTAAGGAATGGGATGCTCTGCATATCGCTTGTGCGGAAAGCGGCGACGCGGATATTTTTCTAACAACGGATGATAGGCTCCTCGGAAGGGCAAAACGCAATAGCTCAAACCTTTACGTTCAAGTTGAAAATCCTTACGTATGGTTACAGAGGAGAGACGAAAATGAACATATTGGAAATGACCGATAGTGAAATTTATGAACTTGGAAGAAAAGCCCTGATAAGTAAGCTCGGTGCTGCCAAAACGCAGTGGTTTATCCGGCAATGCCAACCGGGTACAGGTGATTACTCTGTTGATCGACATCAATTGTTAGAGAATCTGCCAGATATCGACACCATCGCCAAGCGCATTCAAGAACGCAGAACTGCAAGAGCAAACGAAGAACGCGCCCGCGCCCGGCGATTTGCGGCGAACCAGAGCGAAATCCAGAAAATGACGGATATCGAAATCTATGAAATCGGCAGCCGAGCCCTTACCAAAACACTCGGAGTTGCTGGGTCGATGAACTTTCTACGGCAATGTCATGAACTGAACGGCGGTTATCCGCTTGACCGGATCGAAAACCGAGAAGAAGCTGAAGAAAATATTAAGTTCTATACTTCACTTCTGAGACTCAATCCGAAAATCGTTGAAGACTACATCAGGCGCGGTAACGCCTACAGTTATATCGGTGAGCATGCCAAAGCCATTGCTGACTACAATACGGCAATAGAGCTCAAGCCGGAGTACCCTAAGGCTTATTACCGACGCGGCGTGGCTTACGCAAAAAATGCCGAATACGCCAAAGCCATCGCTGACTATAACGAGGTTATCCAGCGCGATCCCGAACATGCAGAAGCCTATCGCAGCCGCAGCGAAGCGTGGCAACACCTTAAAGAGCAAGAAAAAGCCGATGCCGATTTGACAGTCGCTAAATCACTTGAGACAGATAGCACTCCATCTGTCCGGTTATAGACCGTCCGAGTATAGACAGGCACAGAGCGAAAATACTCCGAAAAAAATGCAAAATACCAAAGTTCAAGCAGTCTCATGGAATATCACCCGATTGTGTAACCTGAAATGTACGCACTGCTACCTCCCGGCAGGATTCGTAGACACAAGCGAGTTAGAAAACGGACACCTTCATTTGTCCGATATTCAGCACCTAAAAGGATATACCAGAGATGCTGAGTTAAGCCAATCCCAATGTTTTCGCGTCATCGACGAGATCGCCGAAATCAATCCGCATATCCTCCTCATCCTTACGGGTGGAGAACCCTTATTACGCCCGGATATCTTGGAGATATCGAAATATGCCTCCGATACCGGGTTTCTTGTTGTCATGGGAACAAACGGGGTCCTGCTCAACGACCCAGTGGTCGAGAAGATGCAACAGCACGGTGTCACCGGTGCAGGTGTGAGCCTCGATTCTATCCAACCTACAAATCACGACAAGTTCCGGGGTATGCAGGGCGCGTGGAAAGCGACGATGAACGGTATTGAGGCACTTAAACGCGCACAAATGGATTTCCTCGTTCAGACCTCCGTGACGCAGTGGAATTACGACGAAATTCCAAGAATCGTGGAGTTCGCCTATCAACTCGGTGCGAAGGTGCTAAATCTCTATTTTCTCGTCCGAACCGGCAGAGGCAAGACGGTGATGGACCTTACGCCTACGCAATATGAAAAGATGCTTGAGACGATGTTCGAGTTACAAGCAGCCTATACAGGGAAGATGCTCATCGCTGCGAAATGCGCCCCGCATTACAAGCGCGTTATCTATGGACAGCAGTCCGACTCCGCTTTCCTCCAAGGCTATCCCAGCGGGACATGTCCGTGTGGTATCTACTACTGTCGCATCACGCCTGAGGGTGAACTGACCCCCTGTCCATATCTACCTGTGAGTGTTGGAAACCTCAAAGCCGAAAGTTTTGTTAAACTCTGGAACGAATCAAAGACTTTCCAAGATTTACGGAACCGAAATCTACTTGAAGGGAAGTGCGGGGCATGTGAATTCAGAGAGGTGTGTGGCGGTTGTAGAGCGCGCGCTTATGCGACAACTGGTAACTACCTCGCCGAAGATGCATCGTGTGAATATGAACCGGGGACACAGCCAGTTAATGGGAAGAATGAACTGAAAAGCGAAGTTTCAAACCTCACCAGCGACACGTCACCTGTTCAAATTGAGAAAAGAGTCGCTTTTGCGACGGAAACGGATTACGAATTGCAGTGGACAGAAGCTGCAGAAAAAAGATTAAAACGTGTGCCATCATTTGCGCGGGGTATGGTCGTCAAAAGCGTTGAGAAATACGCACGTGAACACGGCTATCGGGAGGTCACCCCCGAACTGATGCAAGCCGTCAAGAAACGATTTGACGAAACCGGTATCCCATCTTTCCGACCAAAACGCTAATGCAAAGTAGCAGGCACACACCATCGTGCCGTAGCAACAACTATAGAGGCAACTCGTATGCTAACAACGGAACAGGTAGCATTTTTTCAGGAACACGGATACCTGATTCTTAAAAATCTCATTGATTCGGAGATAATCGACGGGTGGCGAACACAGGTCTGGGAGCATTTTGGTTCCAGTTTTGAAACGCCGGAGACGTGGCCCAACGACTATGAGATTCAAGATTTCACCTTCTCGCCTTTATTTGGGCATTTGCCTGTGATGCAAGAGATTATTGAGCAGCTCGGCGGCGGGCAATTTTTTACAGGCGGTGGCGGCTCACCAATTATTAAATGGCCCAAGCCTGAAGAAGCGTGGTCAATGCCCAAGGATGGACACATTGATGCGTATGGTGCTGTTGCCGGCTGGAGCCCTTTTATGATAGGCGCAACAACCTACCTTTATGATGCTGAACCCAAGGGCGGTGCTTTCGTCTTTTGGCCCCGAAGCCACCAGTCAACGCACAAGTACTTTCTCCAATATCCAGAGCAGATCGATGGCAGTTTCTACGATATT
This sequence comes from uncultured bacterium, assembly GCA_964593655.1. Taxonomy (GTDB): domain Bacteria; phylum Poribacteria; class WGA-4E; order WGA-4E; family WGA-3G; genus WGA-3G. Next base: position 17,199 of record CAZQIP010000056.1, read on the forward strand.
GAAGGGTGGAACTGGCATATCCTCTCGGATTTATCGCCAGAAGGACCTCGTGAATTTATAGGCACTGCGGGTGACGTTGTGCTCTGGCACGCGTTTCTCTGCCACACCGGATCGGAAAATGTGAGAGATGTTCCCCGTTTTGGTCTCTTCACGCGCTATGCCCACAAACAGCAAGAGGAGATTAAATACGAAATTCCAGAGGATCTCTGGAAATATTGGGCAATTTAAGAAATGGTTATCAGCCCTTTACCGATAGAGGTAACTTGTATGCTAACAACAGAACAGATTGCATTTTTTCAGGAACACGGATATCTTATCCTTGAAAATTTTATTGATTCGGAGATAATTGACGGATGGCGGGAACAGATCTGGAAGCATTTTAATTCCAGCTTGGAAACACAGGAGACATGGCCCAACGACTATGTGGTGCAAAACTTCAGTTTTTCGCCACTCTTCGGACAGTTGCCTGTGATGCAAGAGATAACTCAGCAACTCGGTGGTGGACAATTCGCAGGCGGTGGCGGTTCACCGCTTGTTAAATGGCCCAACCCAGAAGAAAAATGGGCAATGCCCGGCAGCGGACATATTGATGCTTATGGTCCCGGCGGTTGGAGCCCTTTTATGCTGGGGGCAACAACCTATCTCTACGATGTCGAACCCAATGGCGGCGCGTTCGTCTTTTGGCCCGGAAGCCACCAGTCAACACATAAATATTTTCTTCAATATCCAGAGCAGATTGATGGTAGTTTCTACGACATCAAGGATTGGGGATGGCATGTGCTTTCGGATTTATCGCCAGAGGGACCCCGCGAGTTTATTGGGGCTGCGGGTGATGTTGTGCTATGGCACGCGTTTTTGTGCCATACCGGGTCAGCGAACATAAGGGAAATTCCGCGTTTCGGGATATTCGCGCGCTACTCACATCAAAAGCGAGAAGATATTAAGTACGAAATTCCGGATAACCTATGGAAATATTGGGCAATTTAAGAGATGGCTATTGCCTCCAGACCGGTAGGTGCGGTTTGATGAAGTTTAAGTATTTAAATCGGTAATTCCGATTTTCCCCAGGCCCGATAGGTGCGGTTTTGCGGCGTACTCGCCTGCCCCCCTGATAAGGGGGGATAAAGGGGGGTTGCGACCTGCATTGCAACCGGGGTCCCCGCCCGTTACTGGGAAGAGGCACCGGACTTCACCAAAAAATTAAGGAAAATTAAAAAAAGGAGAAACATGAACGAACAAAACAGGGCAAACGAACGGCTTACCGATGTAGAAGAACGCTTGACGCGCGTCGAAAACCTACTCGTTAGTATCAACGAGAAGTTGGACCAACGTTCCGGTATCGGTGAAGTCAACACCGAGAAGGCAGAAGCGCTCAAGGAATGGGTAACCGATTACGTCTCAATGCGGTTACAGCAACTCGTGCCAGAGACATGCGATCACCCCGATGCAGCCGTGCTTCACGACGGTCCCTACCTTGACAATACTACAGTGCCTTGCACGGAAGAAGTTGAACACCGCGTTAAACGGATACCGATCCCGTTCGTCCGTGAGATGGTTGTTCAGCGCGTCGCTGAAAATGCGCGGGAAGCTGGGATTGAACGTGTAGATATTGATTTTTTCGAGAAAGCCGCAACTTTTTGACAATGTAAAGCCACAGGGGAGTTCCCTCTGCCTAATTTCGATTGGAAGGACTTCTTAAAGGCACCGCTGTAGAGGAAACAATCTTAAAACCGGACATGTTCCCAACACGATCGCGATTCACCAAAAACCATCGTGGAACGTAGTGGAACGATGCCCAAGGACCCATAATTAAAAAAATGGAATGGGTTTTTAATACCTTCTCAGAATATCTTGAGAACGACTTCAAAAAGCGAATCGGGACCCCGAACCCCACCGTCGCCGACCTCTGGCAAGCCTTCCAGGTGCTCTTTCCTGCGACTTCAGCACAGCTCCTTGTGCAGGAGCCAGTGGGTAATACAGTGCGGTTTAAAGCACTCGCGTTCTATCATGCAGACGAAATGGGGCCTTTAATTGAAGCCCCCTTGAAGTATCTCAGACAGAATTTCGGGGGCGGCAAATTCAAAATCAACTTCTATCACGGCATGCAGTTCATCGCTACGATTAATTTCAAGCCAGAGGGACCTGAAATCTGGCGCGAACTACCAGAAATGGAAGGGAATCCCACGATTGACGAAGTTGCGACTTAAAGCAGTAGGCACGCACCGTATGCCGTGCATTTAACCACGCCGAAACTGATTCTGATACAGTCTGTCCTGAAACTGTTTCAAAGACAGACCTCTTTAGCCCCGTAGGGGCGACATGTTTATAGAAGTAGGCACGCACCGTGTGCCGTAACTCGGGACATTGGACAAAATCATGAGTCAACAACAGGAATTTGAGGGATGCCCCTCGTGTGGAAATACGAATCTCCGACAGTTGGATGGAAATTCATGGTTCTGCTTGGATTGTGACTGGGATAACCTCAGCGTTATTCCGAAAGGCAATGACGAACTCCTCACCTCCCTTCGGCACGGAGATGTCCATTCGCGGCGGATCGCCGCACAAGCGTTGATTAATATCGGTGATGCCGACCGCCACCTCGCCACCGTGATGGATTCAAACGCGCTCCTCGAAGCGTTAGATGACGAAGATGCCGATGTCCGTTACTTCGTCGCCGTCGCCCTTGGTAAACTCAAAGCCAGCCTTAGCCTCGGCAAACTCAAGCAGCTTGCACGAGATGATGCCTCCGCACTCGTGCGGGAAGGTGCTAAGAGCGCCGTTGAACAGATAGAATCACGCCAGTTGTCTTAGCGGCTAAAGGAAATATAAAAATATGGAAAAAGTTCGACTCGGTTATATCGGCTGTGGATTCATGGCACAGAAGGTCCATATTCCGAATTTTGTGAGCATCCCAGACTGTGAACTCATAGGACTCGCAGAAGTGCGTTCTGAACTTGGGAAAGTCGTCCAAAATCGTTTCGGTATCCCCCAACTTTACAGCGACCACGGTGAACTCGCACAAAATGCTGATATTGAAGCAGTGGCAGTCTCCGCCGACTTCGCTTTACAGGGTGAAATCGCCAAAGATCTCCTTTTAGCTGGTAAGCACGTCTTCATGGAAAAACCGATGGCGGTCTCTACTGAACAGGCTGAGTCTATTGTGGCGGCATCGCAGAAATCGGGTAAAAAGTTGATGGTCGGCTACATGAAACGCTACGATGCCGGAAACGAGATCGTCAAGGCGAAGGTAACGCAATTCCGACAGACCGGCGAACTCGGACGTTTGACGTATGCCAGAAATCACGGCTTCGGCGGCGATTGGGTCTGCAATCTTGATACGCACATGGACGGCACTAACGAACCAAAGCCAAGCGCGCCCGTCAAAACCCCAGAATGGATACCTGAGCAGTACCGAGGCTCCTATCTGGGATACCTTCAGCAGTATACACACAATATCAATCTGATGCGTTGGTTCCTTGATGCAAGGGACAACGTCACTGTCAAAGCCGTCGATTTAGATGCAAACGGATATTCCGGTGTCGTCATCTTTGATATGGACGGCATCCGTGTAACGCTGGAAACAGGACACGTTTCGCACTACCGTTGGGACGAGCATAGCCAAATCTATTTTGAGAATGGCTGGGTTCACACGTGGGCACCACCGTTGCTTTTAAAGAACACACCCGCAGAGGTCGAAATCTACCGCGCTGGGGAAGAACAGGAAATCACGCGCCCGATTCCGAGACCGAGTTGGACATGGGCATATCACAGAGAGGCGGAATACTTTGTCGCGAATGTCCGCAACGATGAACCCTTCCGATCTTCAGCCGAAGATACACTCACCGATGTCAGACTTTTTGAGGACATCTACCGAATCTTTATCGAACAGCAGAAATAACTATTTCCGCATCAATATCTCTGTGTTATTAATGTTCACCGCGAGTTCGTAGTTTTTTTGCAGGTACGCTGCAATCAAAGCGTGTCGCTCCTCAACACGGATACCATCAACAGCATCAAACCAACCCCCTGTTTTAAAGATCACCAAACGCGTCTCGTCGCGTTCAAGAGCCTCAACAACCTCTTGCTGCATTGAAGGGGTCGATGCATACGATACTTGATGGAATCGAGTGACACCCGGTCGATCTGCGAAGAAATAATAAGCACCCTGACTCGTAAAATCAAATATCTTTTCATTCGGCTTAGTATTTTCCTGAATATAAGCGACAACCTTTTGAATCTGTTCAACTTGGTCGTCCGGGATGTCTACCTTTCCCGCGCGCACTAACTCCTGTGCTACAATGCTTTGCTTGAACGGATTCTGACGCAACCGCTGCCATTTCTGGTTGAAACCCACCAACGGATGATGCACCTCACCAACATACCAGCAAAATATGACTGCCGGAATGAGTATCCATGCTGCCTTCAATGCAGCGTGCCAAGGAAACTTACCTTTTAGGGTCGATAGGCAAACACGGAACATCCTGATAATACCACCCTCCAGCGGAAGTAGGCAGAGGAACCATAAGAAGGTCGCACCATAAATCAGATGTCCACCGTCTGAACGCCCCAACGCTGTCCGGAAGAATGCGATGCCACCGAGAAGTAAAAGAAGAAGTTTCATCGTGTTAGCTGAGTAAGTACCAGAAAGCCGTCGATATGTCAAGTAAGCCGCGATTATCAAAAAGATGCAGATCGGTAGATACCACCGAAATCCTTCGCTAAAGATGAAGGCACGCCATCCCTCCGTTGACAATAAGGCAATTGTTTTCGATAGAGACGGAAAAGCGAGTCCCCACGTCGCGAGTTGATAGCGACACTGGATATAGGAATTCCAGATCGCATCGTCCAAGGCACCATGCGAGAAAAAGTAGGCAGCTATTGGGAGAAAGCCTAACAGCAGCCCACAGCTATAGTTGATTAAAGGGAACGGGCGTTCCCGTATTTCTACACCGCTCCGTAATCCATATATGAACAGAAACAGACCGATACCGCCTAACGTATAAAGCCCGATTTCAGTGCTGTACCAGAAAGCTAAACTTGTGAAAATACCAGCGAACACCAGCCGCCATGAAAACGCATTACCTTTCCATGTCTTTGGGATATGCATGAGGTCCTTGGCGGCAAAGAGGAAAAAAATGAAAAACGCTAACGTACCGAGACCGATGCTAGGAGAGACCCAGGATATTAAGCTTGCGGAAATACCGGTGAAAACCACCCACCATGAAACTTCACTCTTCTTTGATGTATTTTGTGGACGGGTCAAAAAGTTAGCGACGAAGGCAAAACTGATTAAACCGAGGCAGTGCCTTGGGGATACCCAGAACGCTGTGCCAGAGGCGATCAGCATACAGATAAAGGCAGTCAAGAATCTGCCGCGAAAAACTTGTAAACCGAGCAGATAGAATGCGACATAACCGAGCGGCGCCAATATATCTTCCATTAATCGCACGCCGAACAAGGTCGGTTCAAAAAGTAGACTGCCAAACCACGCCAAGTAAGCGTTTTGGAAGAGTCCATGTTGGACGTAGACGTCCCGAAACGGCACGCCACCGTGTATCATCTCGTTGAGGGGCGCGAGTCGCTCACCCTCGTGGAACATATCTATATTGCCGTGGAGACTCGCTGAATAGGTAAGCAGGTAGATAAAAATTGGAAGGATGACGTATTCGAGTCCAATCCGTCCAAACTTTAGGAGCCTGTGGTTACCGAAAGCTGTTTTGCGGCTCTCTTCGTCAGTCGGGTTTGCTGCGTTTTCTGCTTCGCCCGCATCATCTAAAACATGTGCATTCCAGAGAGTAGGAAAGTACCGCGTATAGAGTAGCACCAACTTCAGCAAAACCGACACGGCAATCGGTAAAAGCAAGCCGATTAGCGTCCCTTGTCCGATATGGTAAACTTGTAGCCAACAGAACCCTAACGGTATTGATGCCAATGCGTTCGCTTTCAGCACACGCGCGATCGGTTGTTCGGTGCGTTCAGCACACCAGCGTGAATAGACACACCAGCCGAGCCAATACAGACAGATCGCTATCGGAATACCGAGCAGTGCCAGCAGATAGAAAAAGTATTCCTGTTGCTTCGGGTACGCATTAGCACTGAGCCAGCCGACAACACCGGCGTTTGAGTGGTATTCAAAAGTAATGTATTTTTGGAGAGTTATCCCTAAGGCGACTGCAAGGGAAGCGGCGGAAAAAGTGAGGAGCCCAACGTAGGGTCTGAGTGCGAGGTCCTTGACAACGCGCATGTCCGGCATGAATTGCTGAAGGTAGACTCGCCAGCGTTGCATGGTTCTTGCCTCAATACAAACACAAACTCACTGTGTTTTTTATAGTAACGATCCAATCTTATTCCCCCCTGATAAGGGGGGTTATCTTCTCTCAAGTGTTTATTTATTTTTGGATTTTACTATAATAGCACAATTTAAAGATTAGAGAAAATCAACCGATGGTGTTAAGTTTCCCCAAGCGGTCCCTCAACCTCAATAAAATCTCGCGCCGTTTCATCCCACGCGAAAGCCTTCACGGCGCGTATCTCACCGCCATAAACGGAGATTACCAGATAAGTCGTACCCGGATAGGTCGGTTCATCCCACATCATCGCGTCTGCTTTGTCTTTCTCTGAGAAATACGCTTCGTGGTTCGGGTGTGAATGGTAGAACGCCTTAATCTGCTGTGTTTCAGATGCTTTGGTAACCTTGAATAGGTCATCAGGGTGTATCACGTAAGCCGTGCGGGCATCACGCGGATATCTATCAGGATCCTCCTGATGCAATTGGTTCTGTATATTACGGCATTTCCAGACAAATTCCTGCGCCCCATCACTCAAAATGGCACCGCAGCATTCATCGGGAAACTCCGATTTCGCGTGGTCAAAAATCTCGCTGAGGGTTTCTGGTTTCAAGGTTAGCATTGAATCGGAATTAGCAATTGGCGGTCAGCAATCAGCAAAAAACACTAATGTTGCGCTTATCTTCTTTCCTGTAGGAGCGAGCTGTGCTCGCGACCCGATATCTTCTTTCTTGTAGGAGCGAGCTGTGCTCGCGACCCGAGCTGTGCTCGCGACCTCTATACACATCAACTTTAACGTGGCAACGCACGAATAATTTCTCTGACGGCTGATAGCCAACAGCCAATAACTATTAAGATAAACTTCCGCCAGCAATCGCTGGGATAATGGAGATTTCAGCACCATCTGCGACAGCGGTCTCTTTCCCGTCAAGGAACCGAATGTCTTCATCATTAAGATAAATATTTACAAACCGACGGATATTTCCGCCTTCATCACAGAGACGTTCTTTCATCCCCGGATAGTTCGCTTCAAGATTTTCAATAATGCCTTCAATATTGGCACCTTCTGTTTCAACTTCCGCCAAGTTCTGCGTCAAACGTCTCAGCGGGGTCGGAATACGGACTATTACAGCCATAAATATATTTTCTCCTTTTTGAGTGGTAGTCAGTTGTCAGTTCGGTTTTCAGTTAAAGAGGTTGCTCTGGCATTACATCAACCTATAGGGGCTTTACCAGAAACCTTGACACCCCAAGACTCTTAACCGAGAACTGAAAACTGAGAACCGACAACCATTAAATCGAATAATGTAATCCACACTCTTTAGCGTTTTCATCTGCGTCAGCGTCTTCTAATGCGGCGGTTGCGTTTTGCCAACGCCACCGTCCCGCGCGATTCGGTTCTCCGGGTTTTATCGGTGTCGTGCAGATGATACATCCGATGGATTCATAATAGTGGCCTTGTGCCTCCGCTTCAAGCAGCGGATTCACAGGAATATCGTTTTCACGGACAAACTGCCATACATCATCGGTGCTCCACTGCAGCAGCGGACTCACCTTTAGCACGGGGTGTGTCGCGGATGAGATGAGCTCCGCCTTTCGGTGCTGTTTTCTGGCATCAGACTGGTCGTGACGTATACCGGTTATCCAGACATCCAATGTTTCCAGCAGCCGTTGCATCGGTCGGACTTTCCGGATGCTACAACAGTATTCCTGCTTCGTCTTACTGTCGAAAAACAGGTATTCGCCATGTTGTCCGACCATCTCCTGAACTTCTTGCGGGTCAGGCTGAATCTGTTCGATGTGGATACCATAACGCGCTTCCACCTGCTCAAAGAAGGCGTATGTTTCCGGGAAGAGACGCAGCGTGTCGAGTGTGCAGACCCGGAACGGCAACTGGTTTTCGGCAGCGATATGAATCATAACCATACCCGAAAGTTGCCCACTTGTGACAATCGCGGCGCGTTCTTTGAACCGTTTAAAGAGAGAGAAAAGAATTTCTTGCGGACTCTCCGTCAACAGAATTTCTTGGCAGAGCGTCTGATCTACTGGATAGTTCAATGTTTTAATCGTGTTCCCTTAGTAAAAAACTTACGGAAGATTATCCATGATATCCGACTCGATTTCAAAATAACGACTCAAACTGAAATAGCGTTCGCCGGTGTCCGGGAGAATGGTAACAACTGTTTTATCGGGGCCCTGTGCCTTTGCAACCTGTAATGCGGCATAGACATTCGCACCGGACGACATCCCGACCAACAACCCCTCGGCTGTTGCAATTGACTTCATCATTTCGTAAGCCTCTTTTTCGGAGACTGTGATGACCTCGTCAATGT
>CAZQIP010000057.1:0-15349 GCA_964593655.1 uncultured bacterium
GGCAACACTATGGATAGAGACCACAACGCTGCGCTAAACATACTTTATAAGGCAGCTGCTGCCTTTCGTGGAGAGCGGTGGGTTACCACCCTCTATGAAACGAGAAACAAGAACGAAGCACGAGACACGGGAAACCTTGAGACTGCTGAACAACTGTTATTGTTCAATGATCTCTTAACAGGTTTTCCAAGTCTTTAGGCTTGGGTAGTTGACATGGGGATGCTTAACGCCGGTTTCATGCTCAAGCATGAGGATTACAAACTGTGTCATTACGTCGGGAGCGAACCGCAATTGTTCAACGTCGCGACCGACCCGTTGGAAAACGGCGATTTGGCACCAAAGCCTGAATATGCAGCAAAACGTAGTGAAATGGAAGTTGCACTGCGTGCGATTGTCGATCCGGATTTGGAAGATGCGCGGGCAAAAGAGAATCAGAGAATGCGTAGATCCAAAGGTAGAAATACCTAACTATTATACCTCGCCATCCCAATAACTCAGACTTGGGTCTTTACGGTAAATCTTCCCGACGACGTACGGCAATACTTTATTGGAATCAGGATACTCGCTGACATCATGCGGCGTGGTAGTCCCGAGAATAAAGAACACAACCGGAGCATCTGTGTCGTTCACGAACTTATGCGCACCGACCGTGCCGGGCGGAAATGCGATGAAATCGCCCGCCGTTACCTCTACATCACCGCGTGGGGTTTTAAGCGTGCAGGCACCTTCCATCACATAGCACATTTCCTCGCCGAAGTTGTGAAAATGCATCGGGAAACTCATTTTACCGGGTTGGAGGCGTATAATTCGATACCCCAAATTCTTGCCACCGATGAGCGGGTCAATGTCTTTGTCCTCAAAGTCGTAAGGGTCTGGTGCGTTTTTATAGTGCCACGCTATCTGATCAATGTGAATGCGGTTAATATAGATATCGCGCCGCGCTTGCAAACAATCAACGAGGTATTGGCGCGCATCTTTAAAGATGGAGTGTCCATCACCGACAAGAATCGTGTTGAAGCGGAGCACCAAGATTTTGCGCAATTCAAGGGCTGCTTTCGGTGGATCGCTCAGTTTGCCATCGGCGAGTAACGTCAACGCACCCATCGGTTCGCCTACCACGAGATCCCCAAACAGGACGGTCTGTTTTTCTGGGAAGTAGAGCGCAATCTCGCCAGGGCTTTTCCCATAATTAAGGTGGATAGCATGTAAACCCGGCACAATCGCTTCGCGATCCTGCACTGTCCGCGCGGGTGTGATATTCAGTGCGTCCGCATCGGCTTCATGTACAATCACCTCAGCACCTGTCCACTCTTGGAAAATCGCGGCTTCACGTTCATGATCGGCATTGGTTAGAACGATTGACTTCGCGCCGCCGAGTCCTATCAGGTGTTCCCGGTCCGCATCGGACATTGCAACCGGATCTATAAGGATATTGCCATCAGGACGCACCCACAAATGCCCGTTAAAATCTATCTGCCGTTCCGGACTAAAGACACCCCAACTGTATATATCTTCAAAAATCAGACGTTTCATTTTTTAATTATTCCTTGCGGTTAAGGCACAGTGATCTGAAATGTAAGGGTTTTTCCGAAACCCACTTTCCACTTCGTTTCAAGCTACCTCATTTGACTTCTTTTAATAACTCATTGTTGTTTTTCCTTTGAGACAAACCCGTAGACCTCAAGTTCATGGATGAAGGCTCTACCTAACTTTATTTGCGGTACGATTGCACCACGCCTCGGATCATACTGACTCGCTTTCTTTTCATCATCGGTGGTGCCACTGATGTAGATGCGGATTGCATCCGTCACGACACCGCTGAAGCGTGTTTTAATGACCGGGCTCTCGTTGTTCTGAATCTGCAGAATTGCACGCCAACGTCCTTCGCCTTCCAATTTCTCGTAGATCATGGCGTTTATAATATTCGTTCCGTTGATGGTAATCCGATGAATCGCCTTTTGCCTAGGCAAGTTTAGGTGAATCCACCGTCCATCGGCGTAGCCTCTCGTCTTCACATCACCGTCTATCATTTCCGGTGCCGTACAGGTGACCCCTTCCGTAACGGCGTAGTTGTAAAGTTCCTGCGGTTCAAACACCATTTGCAGCACCTTGGATTGGCATCCTGAAAGGAGTACAATTGCAAGGAACATTATGAAAATAGAAAGGTAACGTCGCATCTTTTCCTCCTCTTGTCTGTCCCGATTTTCAGGATATTATATCACATTTTCACTTTTCTTTTAAAGTGGAATTCTACGAAAAGCGTTGCTTTAAAATCGCATTCCACATATAATGCATTACCTGTATTTAGAAGGAGAAGGAGAAAAATTATGTACAAAAGTGCAATTTTGGGATGTCGTGGACGCGCACGTGGACACGCCCGCGCATATCAACACGTCAAAAAAGGCAAACTATCCGCTATCTGCGATATGAAGGAAGACCTGCTCAACGACTTCGGGGACGAATTCGGGATTGATGCGCGTTATACCGATCTCGATGAAATGCTCTCTAAAGAAAAACCAGACCTGCTACACATCGTTACCGCACCGGTGCTGCGCGGCAGTAATGAACGCATCCGCTACCCGCTGATGAACCAAGCATCTGAACACGGTGTGCCTGCAGCAATCGTCGAGAAACCGATTGCAGTCGAAAGCGAAGACTGGCGGCAAATCTCTGAACTCGCCGACCGCACCCAAACGAAGTTCGTCGTCAACACACAACTCAATTTCCATCCAGAGAATCTTGCGCTCAAACAAGATGTCGCGGAAGGCAAAATCGGTGCGATCAAATTTATTGAGGCGAGTGCCCGCAATCCACCGGTTGACCAAGCACCGCACGTCCTACAACTCGTGTCGTCCTATATTGATAACTCGCGACCGGCAAAGGTACATGGACAAATATCAGGGGCAGGGCAGCTGGATTCCGCACAACCTTCACCCGCAAACGCTACGGCACTTGTAACCTATGCAAACGGCGTGCAAGCCTCAGTCGCATTCGGTCCCGAAATGGCGCCACGCGTACTCCCCGATACAGGAAACAACCGACACAAACGCGTCTGCGTGTTCGGTGAAACAGGGTTTGTCCACTGGCGGTTTGAGAGTTGGGAACGGAATCTACCCGGTACCGGCTACGAAGGTGGTGACATGAGCTACGGCGGACAAGATGTCATTGCGCAAGGCGGACTCACCGATGCAGTCTTCGAGTGGCTCGACGATGAAAGCAAAGTGCATCCGACGCATCTCAAGCAATCCCTCGCCGAATTTAACTTGTTGCTCGGTATCTACTATAGCGGCTTGACAAACACCGTCGTCGAATTACCGTTTGATCCACCCGATGGTATGATTGACATGTTCAGAGAACGGCTTTAATTACGCTATTTTCTACGTTGGCGAGGTTTTTAGCCTCACCTATTTTCATGCGACGCTCGCTATCTGTTTGGATATTATCCAGAATAGGACTTACGCAGGTTGCTCTTTTGTAGCATAGGCTGTTAGCCTGTGCATTGAGAACGTCGCCGTTTTTTGAGAGTTTACCCGATAACGGAGCGTCATATCGTCAAAATTGCGTAAGTCCTGCAGAAGAAACACACCTATGTCTGACATCATCTACATGGACAACCATGCCACAACGCCAATTGCCCCCGAAGTGCTTGAAGCAATGATGCCTTACCTCACGACAAATTTTGGCAACGCTTCCAGCACACACCCATTTGGCACTACAGCGAAAGATGCGGTGGAAAAAGCACGCCATCAAGTCGCCGAATTGCTCGGTTGTTCAACGGAAGAAATTATTTTCACCAGCGGCGCGACGGAATCGGACAATCTCGCTATCAGAGGGATCGCTTACGCCTGTCGAGAAAAGGGCAACCACATCATCACAAGCACAGCAGAACATCACGCAATCCTTGATACTTGTCACGTTTTGGAGACAGAGGGATTCGAGACCACATATCTCCCGGTAGACAAGTATGGGAGGGTAAATCCTGACGATGTTGAAGCGGCGATAACGCCAAAGACTATCCTGATGAGTTTCATGTATGCCAATAACGAGGTCGGCACGATAAATCCAATTGCCGATATTGCCGCCGTCGCTGCCAAGCACAGTGTGCTTTTCCATTCAGACGCGGTGCAGGGGATCGGGCAGCTGCCATCAAATATGGAGGCACTCGGCTTAAATCTTGCATCTCTGACAGCACACAAGATCTACGGTCCAAAGGGAATTGGTGCGCTTTACATGCGTCGAGGTTGTTCTCAGCCCCATTCGCTTTTCTACGGCGGTGGACAGGAGGAAGGGATTCGACCCGGGACTTTGAATGTCCCAGGGATTGTCGGTTTAGGTGCTGCATGTGAACTTGCTAAAAAGTACATGGAGTCGGGGAAAAGTTGCGTCGCAAGTTTACGCGACGCCCTGCATCAGCAGTTAAACGCACATTTGGAAGATCTTCATCTCAATGGACACCCTGAACATAGACTACCGGGTAATCTCAATCTCTGTTTTGCGGGTGTGCAGAGCCATGCACATTTGGCGGGACTTAAACACGTCGCCGTGTCAACGGGGTCTGCATGTGATTCAGAGTCGGTGAAGGCATCACATGTCTTGGTTGCAATGGAGGTTCCGAATGAACTGGCGTTGACGGCTGTCCGTTTCGGCTTGGGACGCTACAACACCGCTGAAGAGGTCGATATTGTCGCAGATGAAATCGTAAAAGTCGTCAATCGGCTACGGGCATTGGCACCTGAATGGTAGTGTATTGCCTCGTCCACATTGAAATTAAGAGTAGATCTGGTTCGTAGTAGGGCAATTCATTGCCCGTCCGCTTGCGGGTGATTTTGGTCGGCATGTTTGGCAATCAATTCACGCACAGCAGGCACCAATTCAATAGGTACTTCTATCAGCATGCTGGATTCATTCTGCAATGCCTCTTCAGCTTCAGCGACAGCTTCATCCTCTGTCTGTTGGTCATAATATGCAATGACGCTCTGGACGCGTTCTTCGTCCCAACTGGGTGGAAATTCATTCTGTTTTTTCATCGTCTGCCTTTCCTTCGTCGTCGCCGACGGTATGCCGTTAAGGGTTTTCCTGTCAATTCATAAGCCGTAATTACAAAGATACTATTGGGTTTCGGATCCCGAACATAGACGACTTGCAAATAACGACCGCTTTGCGTTTGACCAAGAACGTTTCGCGTTTTCCGCCTTCCCAACCAGTCTTCACCAGGATTCAGTAAAACATCTTCTACTTCATTCTCGGTAACACCATGATTATAAATATGGGCAAGCCAGTTTCGGGATCCCTGTAAAAGCGAATATTCATTTGCTACCTAACCGTTTCCTTGGTAAGTGAAAATAATTATAGCATAGATTAATATAGATTGCAAAAGATATTAGCAAGCAAAGGGGACCTCACGACTCATTACTTGTTGTTTTTTCTCTGATAATATGCTATACTTTCATCGTGAAATTTAAACGCATAGTGAGGATGTGTTACCGCTTGTTTCAATTGAGGCGGAACTCTCCTTGCATCAGATTTGCAGATTCATCGAATTTGAAACCGATGTCTCCGTTCAAACTGCCCGTAGCGTCTAAAAGAGGAAACCCGTCTCATGCTGACCGTTGAACAGATCATCGCTTGCGGATTAGAAAAAACGGAGGCATTAAAGATAACCGAAGTCGTCAATCGGATATTGCCAACACAGTCACCGACAGCCTGTTGGTATGAAATTTCGCGCTATATTCTTACACCACAACACCCTTTTGCGCTCCACCAATTGCTCTATGAGACGGTATACGCGGATTTCGACCGCGCAACGTACGGGCCACCACCTGCTTGGTTTCCCACGGACGAAGACATCACCGAAGCCAATATTACCCGTTTAATGGCTGAGTTACACATCAAAACCTATCCCGAATTCCACGCGTGGTCGGCCGCCAATCGCGACACATTTTGGCAGATGATGATTGATGTGTTGGGCATTAAAGCTACAGACACATACACCAAGGCACAAAAAGACGCAACAGGCATTTCCACAAAACTTGCTAAACTCAACATTGTCGAAAGCTGCTTTAATGCGTCTGGCAATGCCATCGCAATTGTTACACAGCAAGAAAACAACGAAAATTTATCAACGCTCACCTATGCCGAACTGGAATCTCTCACCAACCGAGTCGCAAACGGACTTGTGGATATTGGTATAAAGCAAGGCGACGCGGTGGCAATCAATATGCCAATGACCGCTGAATCCGTTGCTATCTATCTGGGGATTGTCAAAGCGGGGTGTATTGTTGTTGGCATCGCCGATAGCTTCGCCCCAGAGGAGATAGCCACCCGTCTCCGCATAGGTAACGCAAAAGCCGTCTTTACGCAAGACTATATCAACAGAGCAGGAAAACGTCTGCCATTGTCCGAGAAAGTGATCGCCGCGAATGCGCCAAAAGCCGTTGTTCTGTCCGGTGAAAGTGGTGAGATTGTCGCACAAACCCAACGCGAAAACGACATAACTTGGCAAGACTTCCTAAGCGATACAGAGACATTTACTGCTGTTCCGTGCCATCCCGATGCGAATACTAATACTCTCTTTTCCTCCGGCACCACTGGTGAACCGAAGGCGATTCCGTGGACACATACCACACCGATTAAAGCCGCCGCAGATGCTTACCTACACCACGACATCCACCCCGGCGACGTGCTGGCATGGCACACAAACCTCGGTTGGATGATGGGACCGTGGCTCATCTACGCCAGTCTTATCAACAAAGCGACTATTGCCCTCTATGGTGGCGGGTCTCCGACGGGGCGCGACTTCGGTGTTTTCGTTCAGAACGCGAAAGTCAGCATGCTTGGGGTGGTGCCCACCCTCGTCCGCGCCTGGAAGAATACAGACTGTATGCATGGACTCGACTGGCACGCGATCCGAGCCTTCAGTTCAACGGGTGAATGCTCGAACCCCGAAGAGATGCTTTACCTCATGGCACTCGCTGGCTACAAGCCAGTAATTGAGTATTGCGGTGGCACTGAGATCGGCGGCGGTTATATCACCGGTACACGCATCCAACCCGCTGCACCTTCAACATTCACAACACCCGCACTCGGTCTAAATTTCCTACTCTTTGATGATGATGGCAATCTTTCTGACAACGGTGAAGTTTTCATCGTTTCACCATCGCTCGGTCTCTCCACAAGTCTGCTCAACGCCGACCACAATGAAGTCTATTTTGCGGGGACACCACAATCCAATCTACGTCGCCACGGTGATGCGATTGAACGGTTAGGTAACGGTTTTGAAACCGAACCTTGGCTCGTAGGAGCTAAATACCGGGTGCTGGGTCGCGTTGACGATACGATGAACTTGAGCGGCATCAAAGTAAGTTCTGCAGAGATTGAAGAAGTGCTTAACGTCGTTAGTGGAATTCAAGAAACAGCAGCGGTCGCTATTTCACCGAAAGATGGCGGTCCGAGCCAACTCGTCATCTACACCGTGCTGGCAGCATCAGAAGCAGCACCCGCAGAACAGGAACTTCACGCGACTTTACAAACCGCGATTTCAGAACATCTCAACCCCTTGTTCAGGGTTCACAATGTCGTTATCGTAGACGCATTACCGCGAACCGCTTCTAACAAAATTATGCGTCGCTTGTTACGGGACCAATCATAACAAGAAGTTGGGTTTCACGCTCGTTTGATCTAATCTGCGATTACATCTCAAATTTTATCCTACTTGACAATTTTCTAATCGCGTGCTACGATTTTAGAAAATCACGCACTTGCAATGGAGACCACCATGGAAAAACAGTTCAAAGTTAGAGCCGCACATTGCGACTATCGCGCAACCGAAGAAGAGATTTATCAGACCCTCCGCCGTATTACCGATCCGTTGACCCGCGCTTGGAAACCGATCGAGAATGCCAAGAAGGTGGTTATGAAATTCAACATGATGAAACCACCTGAGCGGATTATCTACTACGAGGGACGGCGGCGAGAATTAGTAGATGATGCCACCTGCCGGGCAGTACTGCGGTTGATTAAGGAGCATACCACGGCGCAGCTAATCGCGACCGACACAAACCCCTACACGCACGGACATCGGATGCCGCCCGATTTCAATTACCTGCACCATCTCAAAGAATTTGATGTGCAGTTTGTTGATTCTAACCTACCTCCCTTTAAGGATTACGATGTCCCCGGTGGCGGTTCAATGTTCGACCGCTATACATTGAGCGCGTGTTTTGACGATGCGGATGCAGTCGTCTCCGTGGCGAAGATGAAAAATCATGCCTTTATGGGGATCACGTTATGCACGAAAAATTTGTTCGGATTACCGCCAATGCTGCTCCCTGAAGGCAGGACACGCAGTTATTACCATCATCTTATCCGTCTCTCTTACGTGCTTCCAGACTTGGCACTCATCACAAAGCCGTGTCTCAACATCATTGACGCACTGACAGGACAGTGGGGACGTGAATGGGGCGGCGTTGGTAGAATCTGTAACGCACTCATCGCAGGCGATCACCCGATATCTACGGATACCGTCGGCATGCATCTGATGGGACACGATCCAGCATCCGACTGGCCCACGCCACCCTTCAAACGCGATCGAAACCATATTCTCATCGCTGCACAGCGTGGATACGGCACTGTCGATTTAGATGAGATCGATTGGGAGAGTGAAGTCGAAGCACCCTTAGCAGAATTTGATGCTGTCGAAACGGACAGTTCAGAAACGGTCGCTAACTGGCGAAAAACTACGTGTGAGCAGGGACTCATCTATCAAGAGAACCAGAAAAACCTTATCGACCAGTATCGAGACAATTTCATTTATATGCAAGGCGGTGAAGTCGTCTGGAGCGGACCGGATCCGTCAAATCTCGGCAGCCGTCGGCAACTCAGCGGCGAGAAGAAGGACAGCGCACTCTGGCTCAAACTCGTCGATGCCGAAGAACACGAAGGTGAACGTTTCAACGTCTATGAAGAATGCCTGAAAACCTTTGCCGCGTAAATTCTATACGCCGCGCTGACGAGCTTCTATGAATTTTCTCCAGGCCCGGTAGGCGCGGTTTGAACCGCACCATAGATATCAATTTAGGGATCCTCCAGGTCCGGTAGGTTCGGTTTCCCAACCGAACCGGACTTATCCGAACGCGGTTCTCGATTTCTTGTTTAGCGGAACCCCTGTTTGGTTAACGCTGCAGCTGGGTGGTTTCGCGAAGTATCCGATACGGTTAGGAATGCAGATCGCAACCCCCCTTATCCCCCTTATCAGGGGGGCAGGTGAGTACACCGCAAAACCGCATCTACCGCCCTGGGGGTCGCGACGGTTATTTTTATCAAGGAGAATCCAAAATGGGTATCACCGACGCACAAAAGAAGCAATTGGACGAACAGGGATGCATCGTTATCCCAGATGTGCTTTCCGACGAGGAAATCAAGGTCTATAGGGCAGATATACTGAGATTAGCAGAAGAAGAGAAGCAGAACGGATTAGCACGCCAACACAGCAACGGGCACGGGCAGCACGTCCGCTGGTTAGTCAACAAGGGACAGATGTACGAGAGTCTCGTTGCCCGACCCAAGGTGATGCCCTTCTTTGAACACCTCCTCGGTTCAGATTATACCCTCAGCACACTCACCTCCAACATCATTGATCCCGGTGCACCAGATGGTGGCTACCACGTCGATAGCGTCTTAGGGGCTATGCCAGAACCGCTGCCCAGTTTCCCACTGGTCGCTAACAGTCTCTGGCTCCTCGACGATTTCACACCGGAGAACGGCGGCACGCGTCATGTCCCCGGCATCCATCTCCAACGCATCAAACCGCCCCCCGGCACCACGCATCATCCCGATGAGGTGCGACTCTCCGCACCGAAAGGCTCCGTATTCCTATTCAACGGTGCAATCTGGCATTCCGCCGGTGCTAACAAAACCGACCGACAGCGCATCGCCTTGATCTGTTTCTGTTGTCGCTCCTTCGTCAAACCGATGTTTGACTTCGTGCATCATCTCAAACCGGAAGTCGTCGAACGTGCCACGCCAACGATGCGCCGTATCTACGGGTTCGATTCCCAACCCCAACCGCCAGACCAGCCTACACAGTAACAAGAAACATTATGCCGAACCGAGCTGAGCCGAGTATCCACGGGGGGAAGCAGTCTACATGTGATCTTGACGCGGAGTTGGTGATGCTTAAGCAGAATGAGGAAAGACGGAAATCTTCAGAATTAGTTCCGTTCAATCATCGACTGCTTGAGTGCGCCCCAAGTTACCGCCAATTTCCCAGTAGATTCAACCGCCAACGCCAGTGTATGCAATCGCCTCACGTCGGCATCACTTAACGCCCCCTCAAAAATAGCAACCTCGTCAATAGCACCGGCGTACCAGATACCGCCTAAGTGCTGTGTGTAGGCGATTGTCGGCTTCTGTGCAGCACCGTAAGCGATGCTGATGGGATCGGGTGCCGGGGTCGTCTTTTTTAGCTCACCGTCGAGATAGATACGGACAGACTTTTTGCTCTCAACAACCCCAACGACATGATGCCACTCACCATCAGCAGGAAACGGTACATAAGCCGAGGGCCAATGCTTTGCCGCGTTCGCCGTGTCCGCTCGAATCCAGATGCCAACATTATTATTATCAAGCAGTTGAATGCCGTAGTTGTATTTGTCGTAGATCGGATTCCGTGTGCCGAGGGTCGGCTTAATAATCGCCTCCATCGTCACAGAAGGGAAGAAGATATCCTCACCCATGCGTATCAAATCAACAGCACCGTCAAAATCGAGAGCTTCACTGCGAAACCCATCGATCTGGTTAGGTTTGCCGATAATAGTTCCGGTGTTCTTACCGAGAACATCTTCAACATCTTTCCCTTGAACGGTGTCTTTGTCAAAAGTCCAAAGTGCCGCAAGCCCCATTTTGACTCTTGGGTCCTCGGCTGCTGCGGACTGAATCACCGTGATAGCAATTACGAAACCGACCAAAAGCAGAACAGAGAGAGACAATTTCGCTTTCATGAATTATTCCTCCTTAGATGCTGAACCTTATCAATCGCGCCTTGAAAAACAGTGTTAATCGGACTCGGAAACCGGTAGAATATCGCGTTCGACCTCGTGAACCTTATCAGGAAAGGTTTCGCCGCGAATCCACATAACGGGTTGTCTTTTCTTACTATTCAGGGCAGCAGGATGTGCCCATTCTGCTTGCGCACTGAGGTAATGGATAACATAACTACGGCGGAAGCGTAGACTGTGGTTATCCGTGCTCTTATGCAGGAGATGACTGTGGAACCAGATCACTGCACCGGGTGGCACTTCGACAGCAACACCGTCTTCATCACGGGCACCGCGTGCCAGCTTGAACTCGCGTTGTTGTGACCCCTCAAGATCGTCATGCTCAAAAATATCCCATTTATGGCTGCCGGGGATAACAGAGAGACAGCCGTTTTCGCGATCTGCTGCGTCAATAGCCGTCCATGTTCCAACAGTCGTCTCGGTATTAAACCGATTGCGGAAGTAGAACTTGTCCTGATGCCACGGAAAACCGAGACCAATCTTCGGTGCCTTCCAGATAAACAGATTATTGATACCGAGAATATCTGGACCAAGAATGTCAACGAGCGGATCCGTCAGACGAGAATCGCGCACGCGGGAAAGAAATTCTGGGCAGTAACAACTCGGATGATGAATCTTGTGCATCGCATAGACGCCTTGCTCCGCTATTTTCCCATCTCTGACCAGTGCGTTCTGATTGATGTTTGTGGACGGATACGGACGCTTTCCATCAACAACGTCTTCAGCAACTTGACGGAGCGTATCATTCTCTTCGGCGGTGAATACATTCAGGCGAACAAGATAACCGTTTTCGTTCCAGTGCGCTGACTCGTCTGCACTCAAGCCAAAACGCCGATCTTCTGGTGTTGATGCTGTCTGCATGGCTGTCTCCTGTTATTTTCACGCCGATTCCGGAATTGGTAAAACATCGCGTTCGACTTCATGAACCTTGTCGGGAAAAGTCTCGCCGCGAACCCACATAACGGGTTGCCCCCTCCTCCCATTTGCCCATTCTGCTCGCGCGCTGAGATAATGTGCAACGAAACTACGACGGAATCGTAGGCTATGATTGTCCATACTCTTGTGCAGGAGATGGCTATGGAACCAGATCACCGCCCCCGGTGGCACTTCTATTGGAACACCATCTTCATCTTGTACACCGCGTGCCAACTTAAATTCCCGTTGTTGTGAACCTTCAAGGTCGTCATGCCGAAAAATATCCCATTTATGGCTGCCGGGGATAACGTAGAGACAGCCGTTCTCCTGATCCGCAGGATCTATAGCCGTCCACGTCCCAACGGTTGTCTCCGTCCTAAACCGAGTACGGAAGTAGAACTTATCTTGATGCCATGGAAAGCCGAGGCCAATCTTCGGTGCTTTCCAGATAAACAGCGTGTTGATACCGAGAATGTCTGGACCGAGGATGTCAGCGATCGGGTCGGTTAGCCGCGGATCACGCACACGGGCGAGAAATTCTGGATCGTAGCAGCTCGGAAAATGGATTTTGTGCATGGCGTAGATGCCTTGCTGCTCCGCCTTTCCATCTCTAACGAGGGCGTTCTGATCGATGTGTTCAGGTGGAAACGGACGTTTTCCGTCAACAATGTCTTCCGCAACTTCTTGGAACGCATCGTTCTCTTCAGGCGTGAATACGTTTAAGCGGACCAGGTAACCGTTCTTATTCCAATATGCCAATTCCTCTTCACTCAATCCAAAACCCCGATCCTGTGGTGGCGATTTTGTGCTCATCACTTTCTCCCATTTCTAATACCCTTTCTAAATGTTTATATCGCATTAACCGCGCCGTTTACGCAAGACGCGGTAGGTTCGGTTTCCTAACCGAACCGGTCATACCCCAAAACAGTAGATTCTTTTAGGACGAATCATCAATCAGAAATGGTATAAGTTCGTGGTAACGAGAGGCTCCCTTGAGCCACTCTAAGGATAATAGCATATTTTACGAAAAAGTTAAACCGATTTTTTTCTTGACAGATGCTGCTGGACGGTGTATCTTCATAGAAGTGATCCAGTGCTGCAGCCTGAAATTTTGGAAAATATGCGAAATGTGTTAGAATAGTTTACGCATTCAAAATCTGTCTGATACGGAGGAATGACAATGAGCACGAATGAATCACAGGAGAAGGAAACTTATCGCGCAACTGCATTCGCTGATTTCAAACCTGAACTTTCGGCGCCGGGTGCCACACCTGAAAGATTGGCATACCTGAAAGAACACGGTTTTGTCATCATCAACGATTTTGTTGATAACCCGTGGATCCCTATCCTTAGAGAAGCCGGACGGCGCGTTACTGAGGCTTGCGCCCCCGAACACGTCTACGATAAAATCGACTGCTCAAAGGGCTATGTCCACCGCGCCGCGCACAACGAACCGTGGGCGATCCGAGGGCTTATCCATCCCGCATTCGGTGAGTCAAGTTTCGCCGAATTTCACGGTTCTTCAGATTTCTTAGATTTCATTACCGCTTGGTGTCATGGAGTCCAACCTGAGGACCTGACGTTTAGCGGTATGCTGCTGTGGGCAAATCCACGGAAGCAGGAGAACGGACCCAGTTGGCACCGAGACGTAACATGGTGGGGCGATGGGGCCAGCTACTTCTCACAAAAAGAAATCCGCGGCGATACCCCTGAAGATTATTCCGAAGAGGTAGAGCGGATCCGCTGGAAAGAAATCCAGGAAAGCAACGAGAAGCGAATTACTGAACGGAACGGTGTGAGCATGTTTTTGGCACTCACAGACGACGAATGCCATGAACTGATTCCGGGTAGCCACCACCGATGGCGCACCCCTTTTGAGCATGATGTCCTACTTCCACAATCGATGAAGGATCAGGGGGTCCCCTATACACCGAGTTGGAACAAGAAAGACCCGTTACCCGGTCAGGTCGCGATTCGGCTCAAGCCAGGTGAGGCACTCATCCGCAATGGCAATAACATCCACACCGGGCACACCGTGCCTGAACGTGAGCGCAACACATTGTCTATCGGTTGGTCAAAGTGGTCAGGTGAATTCACAGGCGAACCCTCAGTCGCAGACGCACGGAACGCGTGGCAACTGGACCCTGCTGTCCGGGAAGCTTTACCACATACGTGGATGCAGACAGCATGGGACCGCTGGGCAGAAACCCAGAAACTCGGCGGGACACTTGAGGATCGATACGCTGGATTTGATATTCAGCAGATCAAATCCGGAAAAGTCGCTGGATGGCGCACTGAATTGGAACGTCAAGCCGCTGCAGCCGGTGACGCATGGGAATCCTTTCAAACCGTTGGCTAATATCACAACTCAGTTGGCCCTAATAATTGTAAACTGTTGTATGGGCAGGTCTCGTACCTGCCCGTTATCCATATACTTTTAGTGTTTTTCAAATGCTCTCTTCTGTAGGAGCGAGTTGTGCTCGCGACTCTCCAAGGGAAATACGTAAAAAACGCGAACACTAAATCGTCCTGCCCAAATTTTTTACTTGACTTCACACCCCAAGTATGGCATCATAAATTTAGTGGATTCTTAGTCGCGCGAGGGAGGGGAGGTGCATCGCAATGACAGGATTTGAGGAATACAACACTGACGGATTTTATGATGAAATGTTTGCTCCAGATGGGAGTGCCCGTCCCGCTGCCCAGATGTTAGTAGAGCGGATTGAGGGCTTTCCTGAAGGCGAACTCACGCGTCGCCAAATTGCCGCTGAATACGCGTTGCTCCGAATGGGCATCACGTTCAACGTCTACGCCGACGAGCAGGGTGTCGAAAAAATCTTTCCGTTCGATCTCATCCCACGAATCATTGATGCCAGTGAATGGGAATGGATAGAACGTGGACTCAAACAGCGCATCCACGCCCTGAACCTATTCATTGACGACGTTTATCACGACCAGAAAATTCTCAAAGACGGTATCGTCCCAGCAGATGTCGTGCTTTCATCGGAAAGATACCTACAACCCTGCATCGGTTTAGACCCGCCGCGCGGGGTCTGGTGCCATATCACTGGCACAGACTTAGTTCGCGATAGCGATGGCCAAGTTTATGTATTGGAAGATAATCTCGGTTGCCCATCTGGGGTCTCTTATGTCGTGGAAAATCGGCAGTTAATGAAGCGGACATTTCCGCAACTCTTTGGGATGTCGCAAATTCAACCGGTCGAAGATTATCCGAGCCAACTGCTGAATATGCTCCGGTACCTCGTAACCGACAAAATCTTATCGCCTGAAGTCGCGCTACTCACACCGGGCGTTTATAACTCCGCATACTTTGAGCACTCCTTTCTCGCGCAACAGATGGGCGTTGAATTGGTTGAGGG